>JBKQMI010000001.1:0-11748 GCA_052146775.1 Methylocella sp.
TCATCGTGGTTGGCGGCGGCCACGCCGGCTGCGAGGCCGCGGCGGCCGCCGCGCGCAGGGGCGCGCGCACTGCGCTCCTCACCCATGCCGCCGCGACCATCGGCTCGATGTCGTGCAATCCCGCCATCGGCGGCCTCGGCAAAGGCCATCTCGTCCGAGAAATCGACGCCCTCGACGGCCTGATGGGGCGCGTCGCGGACGCAGCCGGCATCCAGTTTCGCGTCCTTAATCGCACCAAGGGTCCAGCCGTGCGGGGTCCCCGCGCGCAGGCCGACCGCCGCCTCTACCGCGAGGCCATGCAAACGGCAATCCAGTCGACCGCCAACCTTACGCTACTAGAAGGCGAAGCCGCTGACCTGTCCATCAAAGACGGTCGCATCGCCGGGCTGGTCACAAGCGACGGACGCGCCTTTGCCTGCGCCGCTGTCATTATCACCGCCGGCACCTTTCTACGCGGCTTGATCCATCGCGGCGCGACGACCGTCCCGGCCGGGCGCATCGGCGAGCCGCCCGCCATCCACCTTGGCGAGACGCTTGAGACTCTGGGCTTCCGGATGGGCCGGCTCAAAACCGGCACGCCGCCGCGACTCGACGGCGACACCATCGACTGGGCAGCGCTCGAACGGCAGAGCGCCGATGCCGAGCCCGAGCCCTTCTCGTTTCTGACGACGGCGATCCAAAACCGCCAGATCGACTGCTTCATCACCGGGACCACGGCGGAGACTCATGCCGTCATCCGCGACAATATCGGGCAGTCGGCCGTCTATTCCGGCGCAATCGCGGGCCGGGGACCTCGCTATTGCCCCTCGATCGAGGACAAGGTCGTGCGTTTCGGCGAGCGCCAGTCGCACCAGATCTTTCTGGAGCCGGAAGGCCTCGACGACAGCACCATCTATCCGAACGGAATCTCGACCTCGCTGCCCGAAGACGTCCAGCAGCGCTTCCTCGCGACCATTCCGGGCCTCGCCAGGGTCGCGATCTTACAGCCCGGCTACGCGATCGAGTATGATTTCATCGATCCGCGCGAACTGAAGGCGAGCCTCGAGGCCAAAAGGCTGCCGGGGCTCTTCCTCGCCGGGCAGATCAATGGCACGACAGGCTATGAGGAGGCGGCCGCGCAGGGCCTTGTCGCGGGCCTCAACGCCGCGGCTCTCGCCGGCGGCGCGCCTCCGATCGCATTCGAGCGGTCGGACGCCTATATCGGCGTCATGATCGACGACCTCGTCAATCGCGGCGTCACCGAACCCTATCGCATGTTCACCTCACGCGCCGAGTATCGCCTGTCCCTGCGCGCCGACAACGCCGACCAGCGGCTGACGCCTCTCGGCGTCGACATCGGCTGCGTCGGTCCCGAGCGCCGCGCCGCCTTCGCGTCCAAGGAAGCGTCGCTGCGCGAGGCCGGCGCCCTGCTGCGGCGTTTCAGCCTCACCCCGAACGAGGCGGCGCGCCATGGCCTCAAGATCAATCAGGACGGCCTGCGCCGCGGCGCCTTCGATCTTCTCGCTTTGCCTGACGCGACGATCGAATCCTTGAGCCGCATCTGGCCGGAGCTTGGCGCGATCGACGCCAAATTCGCGGCACAGATCGAGATCGACGCCAAATATGCGGTCTATCTCGATCGTCAGGCGAAGGACATCGAAGCAGCCCGGCGCGACGAGGCTCTGGCGATCCCTGAGGCGCTAGATTATTCGCTACTGCCCGGCCTTTCGAGCGAGATCCGCGCCAAGCTGGAACTGATCCGGCCGCGCACCCTGGCGCAGGCCGGGCGGATCGAAGGCATGACACCTGCGGCCATGACGCTGCTCGCCTCGAAAGTCCGCCGCCGGAGCGCAACTCTTTCCACCGCCACTTCCGCCGAGGCGCGTTGAGTCGCGGCGCAAAAGCCGGCGGTGGCGCCGATTCCGGCCCGGCGGCGCATCCGCTCTTTGAGCAACTCTCCCCGGCGGCGCTGGAGCGACTCACGATATATGAGGCCCTGCTTCGCAAGTGGCAGCGCACCATCAATCTCGTCGGACCCGCAACCCTCGACGCCATCTGGATTCGCCACTTCGCTGATTCTATTCAGGTTTCGGACGCCGCGCCGGACGCGCGCCGCTGGCTCGATCTTGGCTCGGGGGCCGGGTTTCCGGGCCTTGTCACCGCCATCCGCTATGCCGACGAGCCCGGCGCCACCGTCCATCTCATCGAATCCGATCAGCGCAAATGCGCATTTTTAAGGGGTGTTTCACGTGAAACAGGGGCGCCGGCGATTATTCATTGCGGCCGCATCGAAGCAATCCTCCCCGATCTCGATGCCCGGATAGACGCGGTCAGCGCCCGCGCGCTCGCGCCGCTGCCGGTCCTTCTGGGTTATGCGGGAAAACTCATCGAAAATGGCGCGACGGGCGTGTTTTCCAAGGGACAACAGGCTGAAGCGGAATTGACCGATTCGGAACTGACCGGTAGATTTTCAATTACGACCCTGGCCAGCCGGACGTCGCCCGCGGCGCGCATTCTCGTCGTCAAGCGCCGGTCTTGATTTTGGCTAGAGCATTTTCGAGCGAAGTGGATACCAGTTCGCGTTAAGAAAATGCGACAAAACAAAATGTTAGAGCTATTTTTCGATTCCGGCGGGTCGGAAAACAGCTCTAGCCGCGCGCCGCTTGGATCCGTCTCCGCGTAATGCCGCTATCCTCTTGTTTTCGCAGGTGAAATAGCCACAATGTCGGCCCCTTTCCTGAAAGCGCGCGCGAGGGTGGGCGCAGACGCTACCGCCGATTCGGCGAACACGCCTGAGGCTCCACAGCCGCCACAGCGCCCGGCGGAGATGCGCGTCCTAACCATCGCGAATCAAAAAGGCGGTGTCGGAAAAACGACCACGGCAATCAATCTCGGCACCGCGCTGGCCGCGATCGGCGAAAATGTTCTCGTCATAGACCTCGATCCGCAGGGCAACGCCTCAACGGGCCTTGGCATTGAGCGCCGCCATCGCAAACTCTCCACCTATGACGTCATGGTTGGAACGCAGCGCTTGCGCGCGGTTCTTCAGGAAACGATCGTGCCGCGGCTCGCCGTCGCACCCTCGACGCTCGATCTTCTGGGCGTCGAACTGGAGATCGCGGGCCGCAAGGACCGCGCCCATTGCCTCAAGGCCGCCCTCCAGGCCCTTCGTCAAGAGCAGCAGGACCGGCCGGAGCAGGAGCGCTTCACCTATGTGCTGATCGATTGCCCGCCGTCGCTCAATCTTCTCACCATGAACGCCATGACGGCCGCAAACAGCGTCCTCGTCCCGCTGCAATGCGAATTTTTCGCGCTCGAAGGCTTGTCGCAGCTGCTGGCGACGGTCGATCAGGTGCGCGCGAACCTCAATCCCGCGCTGACCATCCATGGCATCGTCCTCACCATGTTCGATTCGCGCAACAGCCTCGCCTCGCAGGTCGTCGCCGACGTGCGCGGCTTCATGGGCGACAAGGTCTATGAGACGGTCATCCCGCGCAACGTCCGGGTCTCCGAGGCGCCCTCGCACGGCAAGCCTGTGCTTCTTTACGATCTGAAATGCAGCGGCAGTCAGGCCTATCTCAAACTCGCGTCGGAAGTGATCCAGCGCGAGGAGGCCTTTCGCGCCGCCAGGACGCATGAAAGCGAAACATTATGAGCGCACCGAAATCGACCGAGGAGGCGCGCCCGCGCCTCGGACGCGGCCTCGCCGCCCTGATCGGCGACAGCGAAGACGTGGGCCAAGCGCCGGCGAGAGGTCAAAAGAAGGTCCCCATCGAGTTTTTGCGGCCGAACCCGCGCAATCCGCGCAGGAGTTTCGACGAGATCGATCTCGAGGAACTCGCGGATTCGGTGAAGGAGAAGGGCATTTTGCAGCCCATTCTCGCGCGCCCGGCGCCTGGCCTTGCCGACGCCTATGAGATCATCGCGGGCGAGCGGCGCTGGCGCGCGGCGCAGCGGGCGGGCCTGCATGAGGTGCCGATCATCGTCGTCGAGGCCGACGACAGGCAGGCGCTGGAGCTGGCGATCATCGAGAACGTCCAGCGTAGCGACCTCAACCCGCTGGAGGAGGCCTCCGGCTATGAGCGCCTCGGCACGGAATTCAAATATTCGCATGGCGACGTCGCCAAGGTGATCGGCAAGAGCCGCAGCCATGTGGCGAATTGCCTGCGGCTGTTGAAGCTGCCGGATCTGACGCGCCGCATGCTCGCCGAGGGGCATATTTCGGCTGGCCACGCGCGGGCGCTGCTCTCCGCGCCCGACCCCGACGCGCTGGCGGTGAAGATCGCGGCGCAGGGTCTTTCCGTGCGCGATGTCGAGGGAATTTTGCAGGGCGACGCCGAGGGCGGCAAAGCCAAGATCTCGCATAAGGCGAAAGAGAAGGACGTCAACACGCGCTCGCTGGAGACCTCGCTGTCGGTCGGGCTGGGGCTGAAAGTGACTATCATTGGCACCGGCGAGCGCGGCGAATTGCGCGTGGCGTATAAGACGCTGGAGCAGCTCGATGGGCTGATCCAGCGGCTGCAGCCGGGATAGCCTCAGCCTTCGCGAGGCGAAGCAAAGTGCGAGGGAACGGTAAGGAGCGCGGGCGTGGGAGGCCAAAGGCCTTCTCGCGTTATCTCACGGGCTCTGATCGCTAGCGTGAGCTGGAGTGGGATGAGATCCGACCGCGGCGACGCGACGCGCCGCGCCAGTCTCCGATCCGGGGCGCAGCTCTTTCCAAACAGGCGCGAAGAAAATTTCCAAAGCGTTGCTCCGCCACGCGATAACTCGCCTCGGCCAGACCAAAAGAGACGGCGCAAGCGACGCCAATGGCGATCAGTTCATGCGTCCAAGGGGTCAGATGCTGAATGATTGAAACGCCGACGCACTGGTGAATGAGATAAAGAGAATAGGAGCGACGGCCAATATAGGCAAGAATTGGGTGGCTGATATTAAAAGCGATGGTTGCAATTGCCAGCGCGCAGGTCAGAAAAAGCGCGATGGCCGCAAAAAGAGAAGCTCTGTCGAGGAGGGTAAACGATTTCCAATGCGCAACGTAAGTGACAATCGCCGCCAAAGTGAGCCAGCGCGCCTCGGACATGCGTTTCTCTCGCAGCGCGAACCAAGCGGCCATGCCTGCGAGAAAAAAAGGCATAAATTGAGCTAAAACAATGGCGTCAGCGACTTTTGGACTGATGATTGAGGCTGGTATGCCGATCAGGCCCAAGGCGATGGCGCCAATCCAAAAGCTCTGTTTCAGCGCAAGCCATGCGAGGGCGATGTAGAAGTAAAATTCTATTTCGATCGCAAGCGACCAATAGGCCCCGTCAACGGGGTTCGCTCCGAAGCGGTGGGCGAGCATGGTCAAATTGGCGATGTAATCCAGAGGTGATACGCGAAAACTAATTGGCCCGAAAAAAGTGACGAACAAGAACGTGAACGTCATACATACGAGATAAGCCGGATAAAGCCTCGAAAAGCGTTTGAAGGCGAAGTCAAGCGTATCGCGGCTTCGCAGCATAGTCATGGTGATGACCATGCCGCTGATGATGAAGAATACTTGTACGCCAAATCGGCCAAACTCTAACTGAAGAGGATAACTGTGCCGGAATCCGTAGATATCCTCCACGGACATCGGCGGGGCGAAGCGCACAAGGTAATGAAACGCCATTACCGATAGGATGGCGATCGCGCGCCACGCGTCGATCGCGTCGATGCGTCTTGTCTCGATCATAATGATTTCTCAAAAAATGGCGCGGCGAGCAAATCCCCGGCTAGACAAGATCCAGTCTGCAGGTCTTTGCGAAGCAGCAAAAGCGGCGGAAACTACTGTGCGGCTTGCGGCCAAGTTCGGCCCGCTCTCCGGCGCGGCAATATGTTGAAGAGGCCTCCCGCCCTCCTGGAAACATTTGCTATTTAATCGTCTCAAATTTAATTTTGCGCTATACGATCAGCGTCACAGCTGAAAGAACAGCGATGGAAGGCAAAACAACCTGACGGGAGGCCCTCATAAAAAACTCTGCGGATCGATGTCGATCGCGACCCTTATGCCGCCGCGCTGCTTCGGTCCCGCCGCGAGCATCGCGCGCAAGAAGCCTTGCAAATCGGCGGCGCGTGGCGCGCGCACGAGCAGCCGGAAACGATGGCGCCCGCGTATGACGGCGATCGGGGCCTCCGCTGGCCCTAACAGCGCAAGGTCGTTCTCGCCGGGCAGGCCGCCCGCGGGCGCGAGGCTCCAGAGGGGCGAAGGCGGCAGCTCATAGCCCGCCCGCGCCAGGGCGCGCGCGAAAACCTCGGCCGAGGCGGAATCATCGCCCGATATGATGAGCGCGGCGAGGCGCCCGAAAGGCGGCAGGCCCGCGCGGGCGCGCTGCGCGGTCTCTTCCTTATAGAAGCGCTCGGCGTCGCCCGAAAGAATGGCGCGCATCACAGGGTGCTCGGGCTGAAAGCTCTGCACCAGCGCGCGGCCCGCTGTTTCGAAGCGCCCGGCGCGGCCGGTCACCTGCTGCAAAAGCTGGAAGGTGCGCTCGGCCGCGCGCGGATCGCCGGAGGTGAGGCCGACGTCAGCGTCGATCACGCCGACGAGGGAGAGCAGGGGGAAATTATGCCCCTTCGCCACCATTTGCGTGCCGATGATGATGTCCCACTCGCCGCGCGCGACGGCTTCGAACTCCGCGCGGAGCCGCTCCGCGCCGCCGGGGAGATCGGAGGAGAGCGCCATGATCCGCGCGTGCGGAAACAGCGCCGCCGCCTCCTCGGCGAGGCGCTCGATGCCGGGGCCGCAGGCCATAAGCGAATCCGGCGCCTCGCAATTGGGGCAGAGGTCCGGCCGGCGCTCGACATGGCCGCAGTGATGGCAGACGAGCGCCTTCCGGAAACGGTGCTCGACCAGCCAGGCGGTGCAGTTCGGGCACTGGAAGCGGTGGCCGCAGGCGCGGCAGAGCGTCAAGGGCGCATAGCCGCGCCGATTGAGAAAGAGGAGGGCCTGCTCGCGCCGCGCCAGCGTTTCGGTCAGCGCCGCGACTAGGCGCGGGGAAATCCATTTTCCCCGGGCGGGCGCGGCGAGGCGCATGTCCACGGCCTCGATCGCGGGCATGGCGCGGCCCTCGAAACGGCCGTCGAGGACGAGGCGCCGATAGCGGCCGGATTCGGCGTTGACGCGGGTCTCCAGCGAAGGCGTCGCAGAGACCAGCAGGACCGCCGCGCCTTCGATGCGGGCGCGAACAACGGCCATGTCCCGCGCGTGATAGATGACGCCATCCTCCTGCTTATAGGCGCCGTCATGCTCTTCATCGACGATGACGAGGCCGAGCGTCTTGAAGGGGAGGAACAGCGCCGAGCGGGCGCCGATGACGATCTCGGCCTCCCCCGCCGCCACGGCCTGCCAGATACGCGCCCTGTTCCGCTGGCTGACCCCGGAATGCCACTCAAGCGGCGGCGCGCCGAAGCGGGCCTTGAAGCGTTCGACGAATTGCGCGGTGAGCGCGATTTCCGGCATCAAAACAAGAGTCTGGCGGCCATTTTCAAGGGCGGCGGCGATGGCCTCCAGATAGACCTCCGTCTTGCCGGACCCCGTGACGCCTTCGAGCAGGGTCACGGAAAACGCAGCGGCCTCGACGCTTTGGCGGAGCGCCGCCGCCGCCCGGGCCTGACTGACCGAGAGCGTTGGGGGGTTGAAACGGGGATCGTTCTTCGGCGCGACCGGCTCGGGCAGCGCGGCCGTCTCCAGAACGCCCTCGTGGATCAGCCCGTCGATCACGCTCGCCGAGCAGCCCGCGGCCTTGGCGAGCGCCGCCTTGCCGAGGATCGCGCCGCCTTCCGCCGCGGCGAGCGCGCGCGCGCGGGCGGGAGTCATGCGGGCGGGTGGGGGTCCGGCGAGGCGCACGCCTGTGCGCACGCTCTCGGGCGCCGCATGCAGCGCGGACCGCACCGCCATGCGCAGCACCATGCCCCGCGCGGACATGCTCCACTGCGCGACCCAGTCGATGAAATCGCGCAAATTTTGGTTGAGCGGCGCGGCGTCGAGCCTGGCCTCGATGGATTTCAGATTGCCGGCGCCGTGCGGGGCGGGCCGAACCTCCCAGACGACCCCGACCGCCATGCGCGCCCCGAGCGGCGCCGCGACGAAGGCGCCGGGCTCCAGTGGGGCGCCTCGCGGGACGGCGTAGGAAAAAGCGGTGTCGAGCGCGACCGGCATCAGGACGTCTGCGATGGTTCCGGCTTGCCCCTGATCGGTGGTCATGCCCTCGGGCCACGCTTTCGCGCCATGATGTTGAGGCCTTCGACGAGGCCGGAGAAGGCCATCGCCGTATAGATATAGCCCTTGGGAAAGTGAAAGCCGAAACCTTCAGCGATCAGCGTCGCGCCGATCAACAGCAGAAAACCGAGCGCAAGCATGACGATGGTCGGGTTGCGATGGATGAAATTGCCGAGCGGGTCGGCGGCGAGCAGCATGGCGAGCACCGCGACGACGACCGATACGATCATGATCGGCAAATGTTCGGTCATGCCGACGGCGGTGATGATGCTGTCGATCGAGAACACGACATCGAGCGCCAGAATCTGGCCTATGGCCGAGAGGAAGCCCGCCGGGCGCTTCGCCTTTTCATCGTCGCGCGCGTCCGGGTCCACGGCGTCATGGATCTCGTTGGTCGCCTTGTAGACAAGAAACAGGCCGCCGGCCATCAGGATCAGATCGCGCGCGGAAAAGCCGAAATCATTGATGACGAGCACCGGCTTCGTCATCTTGATGATCGAGCTGATGGTGAAGAGCAGCGCGATGCGCAGGATCAGCGACAGCCCGATGCCGATGCGCCGCGCCCTGGAGCGTTGTTGCTCGGGCAGCTTCGAGGAGACGATCGCGACGAAGACCAGATTGTCGATGCCAAGCACCACCTCCATCGCGATCAGCGTGGCGAGCGCAAACCAGCTCGATGGCTGAACGGCGAGCGCATAGAGATCGTTCATCGGTGAGGTTTTCCTCTGGGAGACCGGCGATGAGTCTACTCAACCGGGCTGTCCCTGCATAGCCGGGGCCGTTTGGGGACTGCGCGCGCGCCGGCCATCGATCGCTTTCGCCGCGGCCCGACGTGTACTAACGTGGTGTATGGAGGCGCGGGCGATGTCTGAGAATATTTTTTTAATTATTGCCGGGGTCGTAATTTTTATCGTCGGCGTCGCGAAGCAGAGCGGCAAGGTCACACTCAGTAATTTCGGGATCAACTTCGGCAGCACGAACACGCAGACAATCTACGTCGCCAGCGCGCCGGACACAGCTGCCAAAAAGCCGAAACACGACTGGATCGGTCTTGCCATCGCTGCGCTGGGTTTCTTCACCGCGCTAGTTGGTCTGCTCAAGAAAGGCTGAGGCCTGTGACCAATTGGGCTTTCAATGCTTTTAGCACAAACACGCAGACCAACGGCGTTCCGCCGGAGCAGCTCGCCGCGCTCATCCGTCAGCAGGCAGACTATTCAGAGACGCAAAAGAAGCTGATCTCGCAGCTTGAGGCTCAGCTCGATCTTAACCGGCACCAGGTCCGGGCGGCGCTGGACACGATTGGCGAGGCTGACGTGCCGCCCGAACGTCTCGCGGCGAAGCTCGTCGAGATCGCGGAGAAATACAGGGATCTGCAAACGGCAGCGGCGCCGCAACCCGGCGACGACGCGAAGATAACCGCGCTGAAGGCCAATGCTCAAAAAGCAATCGCGGACGGGCGGCTCGGCGAGGCTGATGAGGTTTTGGCTGCAATCGAGAAAATCCAGAACGAGACGCTGGACCGGCTGGCGCTCAACGCCGCGCAAACCACCGCGCAGCGCGGCGACGTGGCCTTGGCCCAGTTGCGCTATCGCGATGCAGCGAAGCGCTTTGGCGAAGCGGTCGCCAAAACGCCGAAAGGGCGTCACGACGAGCGTTGGACATACCTTGCGAAAGAGGAAGTGGCGCTCTTTCGACAGGGGGATGAGTTCGGCGATAACGCCGCCCTCCTCAAAGCGATCGAGACGGCGCGCGGCATGTCGCTCGCCGCGCGCGACGCCTGTGAACGCGGGACGGCGCTGATCTGGCTCGGCCTCGCGCTTGCAATGCTTGGCACGTGGGAGAATGGCACAGCGCGGCTGGAGGAGGCGATCGCAGCCTATCGCGCCGCGCTCAAGGAAGGGACCCGCGAGCGCGTTCCACACCAATGGGCGACGGCGCAGCACAATCTCGGCAACGTGCTCGCGCTCCTTGTAGAACGGGAGGGAGGAGCCAGACGGTTGAAAGAGGCCGTCGCGGCCTATAAGGCGGCGCTCAAAGAGTGGACTCGAGAAGGAGCGCCGCAGCATTGGGCCGGAGCGCAGATGAACCTCGGCAACGCGCTTAAAGTGCTGGGCGAGCGCAAAAGTGGCACAGCGCAGCTTCAAGAGGCCGTCGAGGCCTATCGCGTCGCACTCGAAGTACTGAGCCGCGAGTACGTTCCGCTCCAATGGGCGATGACGCAGATGAATCTCGGCAATGCGCTTGCAATGCTTGGCACGCGGGAGAATGGCACAGCGCGGCTGGAGGAAGCTGTCGAAGCCTATCGCGCCGCGCTCAAGGAAAACACCCACTACCGCGCGCCTCTCCAATGGGCGGCGACGCAGATGAACCTCGCCATAGCGCTCCGAAGGCTCGGGGAGCGCAAGGGCGACACGGCACTGCTGGCGGAGGCCGTTGACGCCTATCGCGCCGCCCTGGAGGAATATACCCGCGACCGCTTTCCGCGTGACTGGGCGATGACGCAGATGAATCTCGGCAATGCGCTCCTAGCGGTCGGACAACGCGAGTGGGGTACGGCGCGGCTGGTGGAGGCGGTAGCCGCTCACCGCGCCGCGCTAGAGGAGCTGAACCGCGCCAGTGCTCCCCGCGAATGGGCGAGGACGCAACAGAATCTCGGATTTGCACTCGCGACACTCGGCGAGCGCGAGAATGGGACGGCGCGATTGGAGGAGGCCGTCGCGGCTTATGCCGCCGCGCTGGAGGAACCGACCCGCGCGAGCGTCCGGCTCGAATGGGCAAGGTCCATTGGACATCAGGGCGTCGCCCTAATGCTTCTGGCGGGCCGGCGCCTTGATGTCGAAATGGCGCAACAGGCGCTCCGCCAGATAGAAACGGCGCTCGCTACGATGCGCTATGCCGGGGACCAACCTACGGCCGCCTTTTACGAATCCCAATTACCGAAAGCCCGCGACCTTGTTCAGCGGCTGAGCGAGCGCTGATTTCGTCGCGCGACGGCGAGGAAATATTCATTCATCGCTTGGCGGCAAGACAGCGCATCCCGATTTTGAAGTCACGGACGCGCCAACGGCGCGCGGCCTCCGGCCGTCGCAGATCCTTGACTTCAAAATCGGGATGCGCTCGGGTCGGCCGTGCGATGAATGGAATGGCCTGGCCAGCATGGCCGGTTCTGTGAAGCGTCTCATTCGCAGAGTCATGCCCGGGCTCGACCCGGGCATCCAGTCGCCGACGAAGCTCTGGTTTGGATGGCCGGGTCACGCCCGGCCATGATGCGCGCCTAAGGGGAAGAAGGGCGCCTTATGTGTTCATCGCCTCGAAGAAGGCGGCGTTGCCTTTCGGCGTCTCGCGCAGCTTGCCGAGCAGGAACTCGATCCCGTCTATGGTGCCCATCGGATTGAGGATGCGGCGCAGGACATACATCTTTTTCAGGATGTCGGGCGGCACGAGCAGCTCCTCCTTGCGGGTGCCGGAGCGCGTGATGTCGATGGCCGGGAAAGTGCGCTTGTCGGCGACCTTGCGATCCAGAATGATTTCCG
>JBKQMI010000002.1:0-3356 GCA_052146775.1 Methylocella sp.
CGAGTATTCCCGACCAAACAGATTGGCTCGATTGAGTTCGTAAGTCTGGCTGACGAAGACCGGAAGGGATTTTGCGGCTTCTGGGTCCGGCGTCGTGACGACGGGGCCTGCTCCGATCTCGTCCAAATACTTCGTCAGCAGCAGCATAGGCGATTGCACGTCATCACCTTGTTGGCAAAGGGGTGCTTGAGTGGTCGCGTGCCTCGCCTTGTCAGGGCGAGAACATGATTCACATTACTGCATAGTACCATTTTTATTGGAACTGTGCAAGAACATGACGCATGTCTTGGTTACGACCTTCTACTCGACAGGGATTGCGGTGGCATTTACGCAAGTTGTTAAATAAAAGCGACTTACGACAACATGGTTCCCTAGAATTCGTCTCATACGGTTCCCGCGACAAATCCACCGAATCGGCGGGCTGGCCCCAATTGACGCTACAGGCGATACATGTAGGCTGCTGGCATGTCCTGCATTACCCCAAAGACGATCACGACCAAATCCGGCGAATCGGTCACAATCCGCTCATTGGGAGGTCACGCTCGGCAACCCCAAGGGATCGGCGCCCTTCCCTTACGAGAATCCGGCCTTGTTCTCGATGGCGATCGCTTTCATTGGCATTTGGCTGTTCTCCGTCACCGACCGCGGCAAGCGCGCGGCGGAGGACCGGGGCGGCTTCGACGCGCAGTATGTTCGCTGCCAGACCGGCATCGGCGCGACCAAAGCGTCGGCGCACTGACAGGGGAAGCGCTCCAGGCGGATGCGGAGCATGATGATTTGAATTTTCAGATCATCATGCTTTAAGGGGCTGTCGTCGGCGCGTGCGCCGGCTTGCCCGCATCGCGAGGTCCCATGTCTGCTTTAAGGTCCCCTGCCCGTCTTTTTTGCGCCGCCATTCTGGCTGCGCTTGCGGCTCCGCTCGCGCCGCCGGCGCTCCTCGCCGCCGCCGAGGTCACGACTCCAAGCGGTCTGCGCATCAATGATACGGTCGAGGGCAAGGGCGCGCCGGCGCAACCCGGCCAGACGGTGACGGTCCATTACACCGGCTGGCTCTATGTCGACGATAAGAAGGGCGCCAAATTCGACAGCTCGCTCGATCGCGGCGCGCCATTCGCCTTCACCCTCGGCAAAGGCGAGGTCATCAAGGGCTGGGACGAGGGGGTCGCCAACATGCGGGTCGGCGGCAAGCGCACGTTGATCATCCCGCCTGAACTTGGCTATGGCGCGCGCGGCGCGGGAGGCGTCATTCCGCCGAATGCGACGCTGATCTTCGATGTCGAACTCCTCGGGGCGAAATAGCGGGGATTGATCCAATGGGAGATGCGCCGCGCGCTTCGCTCAAGTCCAAAGTCATCCATGAGGCCGAAAAGTTTTTCGCCTACTTCATCTATCTCTGGATTTTGTTCGGACTCTTCTCGCTGCATAAGGCGATAATCTTTCAGCCGGGGCATCTTGTCCCAAGACTTGGCTTCGCCTGCTTCAACGCGCTGGTCATGGCCAAAGTCATGCTGCTGGCGGAGGACTTGCGCATCGGCGAGCGCTTCCATTTCCGCCGCCTCATTTTCTCGATCATGTTCAAGGCGGCGAGTTTTTCATTCGTCATGGTGGTTTTCGATATCGTCGAGGAAGTCGTTCTCGGTCATTTCCACGGCAAGGATGTTTCGCAAAGCCTCGAGGACCTTGGCGGCGGCAGCCTGACGGTGATCATTTCGATCGGAGTGATCATGTTCTTCGTCCTGATTCCGTTCTTCGCATTCACGGAGATCGACCGCGTGACCGGCCGGGACAAGCTTGTCCGGGTGCTCCTGACGCGAAAGCGCAACGCCTGAGCGCGCTCTTCTATCCGGAGGCGGCGAAAAACGCGATCACCGCGCAGGGCCGCGTGACGAAGGAACTCCGCGGCGAGCTTTTAATAAATGAGGTGCGTCATATAAACGCGACGCGAGCTGATCTGGAGTGAGGGATCGGGGCGGCTCAATGCCCCTTCGTTCCCGACCCGGCGCTGACGCGGTCGGCGATCGCCAGAAGCAGCATGGTGACGGCGAAGGCGAGCAATATGCCGACCACCCAGCCGAGCTTTTGCGGATCGATGTGGTTGGCGATGTCCATGAACCATTCGAGGACCTGAACCGCGGTGATCGCCACCAGCGAGCCGAGCAGCTTCTGCTTCAGGCCCGCAAAGCCGATGCGCATCAGCCCGTCCGGCCAGTCCGGATGGTCCGACGCGTTGACCGGCCGCACAAAATTCTCATAAGACGAGCAGATCACGATCAGGATCAGATTGGCGATGAGCGTGAGATCGATCAGGCTTAATATGCTTACTATCATATCATTCGAGTCGGCGCTCTTGATCTGCAGCACGAAATTGACGAGTCCCGCTCCGAATCGATAGAGAAGCCCGAGCAGGGCGGCGACCAGTCCGAGCAGAAAAGGCGCCATCAGCCACCGGCTGCTGAAGAAAAGTCCCTCGATGGCGCGTTCGATCACATTCATGAAAGGCCTCCGCAGCATTTGACGCCATGGATCGTCGGCCGCGCTCAACAGGCGCCTTTCGATCCCGATGAGTCTGGATTGAAACAATCTAAACTCAGGAACGCGATCGATTCCGGGAGTTTAGAGCTGGATGCTGGCGGAAAAGCGGTTGCGGCTTTTCCTCATCGCGCTCAAGCCTCACGCCGCCTTCAGCTCCGCGACGCGCACTGGGACCGGCGGATGCGAATAATAGAACAGCACATAGAGCCGGTCCGGCGTCAGCGTCGAGAGATTGTCGCGCGTGAGGCGCGTCAGGGCGCTGATCATCGCCTCCCGGCCGACCATCGTCCGCGCGAAATCATCGGCCTCGAACTCGGCTCGGCGCGACAGCCAGTTGGTCAGCGGCGCCGCGAGATGCAGGATCGGCCCGAGCGCGATCATGACGATGGAGAAGACGATCCCCGGATCGTCCGGCAGCCGAAACGCGCTGGCGAGGCCGCCGCCGGAGAACGCCCAGTGCAGGATGGCGAAAAGGATGAACATTAATGCCGCCGACTGCGCCAGCCGCTGGCCGATATGCCCGAGTTTGAAATGGCCGAGTTCATGCGCGAGGATCGAAAGGATCTCGTCCTCGCTGTGCTTTTCGAGCAGCGTGTCGAAGAAGACGATGCGTTTCGCTTTGCCGAAACCGGAGAAATAGGCGTTGCCGTGACTGGAGCGCTTCGATGCGTCCATCACGAAGAGGCCGCTCGATTCGAAACCGCATCTTTGCAGCAGCTCCTCGATCCGGCCCTTCATCCCGCCGTCGGGCAGCGGCGTGAATTTATTGAAGAGCGGCGCGATCCACATCGGATAAACCACCGTGAGCGCGACCATGAGCGCGA
>JBKQMI010000003.1:0-2821 GCA_052146775.1 Methylocella sp.
CCCAGTAGAGCGGCTGGCTATAGACCGCGCCGTCAACCGTTGCGTTGAAGCCGGCGTCCAGCTGAACGCTCGCCGCCTTCGCCCAGGTCAGCGCCGGCGCCACGTAATGCCCGCTCCGGTCGAGAGCATTATGATAGGTGACAACGCTATGGTCAGCGGCGGCGGCGGCGGCGACGCCAGCGGCCGCCACCACCAGCAGCGTCAAGCCGCGCCAAAAGCGCCGGCGCCATCCCTTTCCTTCGACCATCGTTTCCCTCCTGCAGCGCGACGAACGCGATCCATTCCCGGACGGCGACGAACGTGGCACAACTGCGCGCGGACGCCAAGACGCCGGCATGATATCGGTCGACCCGCCCCCTCGCGTTCGACGGATAGTGATCGGCACGGCCGGCGGCCTCAGCTACCTTTATGCAGCGGGCGGGCGCCCCGTGCTGGCGCTGCACGACGACGACAAGCGGGAATATGCCTATGGGCCCGCGAAGGGCCTGCCCGACATCAAGGTCGGGACATTCACCCAGGAACTCTTACGAGGAGGCGAAGAAGGACGGCTGGATCGTCGTCAGCATGAAGAGCGATTGGAAGCGCATCTTCGCATTCGATTGAGCGCCGCCTCGCCTGCCTTGCTCCCGCGCTTCACCAACGGATCAGCGCCGCGCCCCAGGTGAAGCCGCCGCCCAGGGCTTCGACCATCACCAGATCGCCCGGCTTGATGCGGCCGTCCTTGACGCCGACGTCAAGGGCGAGCGGGATGGAGGCCGCGGACGTATTGCCGTGCTGGTCGACGGTGACGATCACCTTGTCATGCGAAATGCCGAGTTTGTCGGCGGTGGCGTCGATGATGCGGCGGTTGGCCTGATGCGGGACGAACCAGTCGATGGCGTCCGCGCTCTCTCCCGCGTCGTCCAGGCACCCCTGGACCACGCCCGTCACCATGCCGACGGCGTGACGAAACACCTCCCTGCCTTCCATGCGCAGATGGCCGACTGTCTTGGTGGTCGAGGGCCCGCCATCGACGAACAGCTTGGCGCGATGCCGGCCGTCGGCGCGCAGACGCGTCGCGATCACGCCGGGCGAGGCGAGCCGGCCGTCGCTTTCTCGGGCCTCGAGCACCATCGCCCCCGCCCCGTCGCCGAACAGCACGCAAGTCGCGCGGTCGCTCCAATCGAGAATGCGCGAAAAGGTCTCTGCGCCGATCACCAGCGCGCGCTTATGCGAGCCGCACCGCAGGAAATTGTCGGCCGTCGCGACGGCGTAGACAAAGCCGCTGCAAGCCGCCTGCAGGTCGAACGCGGCGCCCTCGATAATGCCGAGATCGGCCTGGACCTGCGTGGCGACGGCGGGAAATGTGAAGTCCGGCGTCGAGGTCGCGACGATGATGAGGTCGATATCGGCCGGCTCGAGGCGAGCGCGCGCCAGGGCGGCCCGCGCGGCCCCGGCGGCGAGCGTCGAAGTCGTCTCGTTTTCCCCCGCGACATAGCGCTGGCGGATGCCGGTCCGCTGCACGATCCATTCGTCCGACGTGTCGACCAGTTTGGCCAGTTCGCTGTTTCGAACGACCCGAGCGGGCAGAGCAGCGCCGACGCCGCGCACGCAGGAGCGGATGGAGGCAGGAGCGACGGCGCCGGAGACTTCCCGATCAAGACTGCGCACGCGACGGGCGCGCGGCGGAGGGGATGCGAGGTTCATGAGATGGGCGTCTTCCGAATCACGATTGGGCCGCCGGCGAATGCACGGCCATTGGGCGGAAGCCGTTGGCTTGGCCGATCATTTCCCGAATCTTGCCGAGAAGTTCCTGCCGCACCATGTCATACCCCAATTCGACCGCGCCCGCGTAGCTCTCGGCGTCGGCGCCGCCATGGGCCTTGATGACGACGCCGTCAAGCCCGAGGAAGACGCCGCCGCTGGCCCGCGGCCCCATTTTCGCCCGCAACGCCGCGAGCGCCTTGCGCGCGAACAGAAAACCGATTCGCGACATAAAGCTATAGCTCATCGCGTCGCGTATGTATTGGCTGAGCTGCCGGGCGGTGCCCTCGGCGGTCTTCAGCGCGATGTTGCCGGTGAAGCCTTCGGTGACGAAAACGTCGACCGCGCCTTTGCCAAGGTCGTCGCCCTCGACGAAGCCGTGATAGCGCATGTTGGGCAGGTTGGCCTCGCGCAGCACGCGGGCCGCCGCCCTCACCTCCTCGACGCCCTTGATCTCCTCGGTCCCGACGTTGAGGAGGCCGACCGTCGGACTGTCGATATCGAACACGATGCGCGCCATCGCCGCGCCCATCACCGCGAGATCGACGAGATGCTGGGCGTCAGCGCCAATCGTTGCGCCGACGTCGAGCACGATCGATTCGCCGCGCAAGGTCGGCCACATCGCCGCGATGGCGGGTCGCTCGATCGGCGACATCGTGTGCAGGCAGAATTTCGCCATCGCCATCAATGCGCCGGTGTTGCCGGCTGAAACCGCGCAATCGGCTGC
This sequence comes from Methylocella sp., assembly GCA_052146775.1. Classification (GTDB taxonomy): domain Bacteria; phylum Pseudomonadota; class Alphaproteobacteria; order Rhizobiales; family Beijerinckiaceae; genus Methylocapsa. The sequence goes on from JBKQMI010000003.1 coordinate 2,471, forward strand.
GCCCGACTTCACCGCTTCAATCGTCTGCCACATCGAGGAAACGCGCCGCCCCATGCGCAGGGCCTGGCTCGGCTTGTCGCTCATCTTGACCGCGACATCGGTATGGATAATACGCGACTTGGCCGCCAGCCTCGCATGATGCCCGAGAACGAGCCCGATCGCCCTCTCGTCGCCATACAGCAGAAACTCAACGTCGGGCCGGCGCTCCAGCGCAACCGCCGCACCGGGCACGACGACGGCGGGGCCGTGATCGCCGCCCATCGCGTCAAGCGCTATGCGAATGTCGCTCGCCATTCCTTGGTCCGACCGCCCGCGGCGCGTTCATCGGGCGGCGCCCGGCGCGGCGCGACA
>JBKQMI010000004.1:0-7214 GCA_052146775.1 Methylocella sp.
TTCGACAAGAACATGATCTGGCCGTCTTACTGGGCCGTCGCGCCGGTGCTTGGAACCTGCCTCGTCATTGCGGCGAATCAGGCGAGCGCCTGGCCGTACCGGAACCGCGCCGTCCAGACTATCGGAAAATGGTCTTACTCCATCTATCTGTGGCATTGGCCGATCGCCGTGATGTTCGTCTATTTCAATTTCACGCGGTCTTCGATCGGCCTCGTGCTCAGCCAGCTCGCCGTTCTGGCGGTGGTCATTCCGAGCGGCGCCCTGCTGCTCTGGGGCGCGAAAAAGCTTGCCGGCCGGGTCGACTGGACCGCCCTCACGCCGCAGCCGGCCTGGCGCGCGGGCGCGCTCGCAACCTGCTTCGCAATCACTTTATGCTTCGCGCTCGCCGTCGATGTGACGAGGGGCTTCGCCAACCGGACGCCGGAAGTCGCAAGGGAAGTCGGCATCTATAAAACGGTGTCCGCCGATTGGGATTTCCCGCCCGACTGCGACGGGTTCGACCCTGCCGGAAACGTGCGGCCGTGCCATCTCGGCAAGTCGGAGGGACCGGAAACGCTGATCCTCGGCGATTCATTCGCAATGCAGCTTTATCACCGCCTCGAAGCGGAAAAGACCAATCTGCAAACCTCGCTCGCTTTCCTGATCTCGTCCGGCTGCCCCCCGGTCACGGGTCTCCGCTATCTTCGCGATCCGCTCCGCTGCAACGGATATTTCGACAAGGCCTTTGCTTACGCCGCACAAAGAAATCCGGCCCGCATCGTGCTGGCCTCGAACTGGTTTTCCTATTTCAACCCCGACAATGAAAAAATCTGTTTCATCGAGGGCGATTCCTGCGACATGAAGCTTCGCAATCTGGACTGGTTCGTTCCACGCGTCGAAACCATGTTCGCGAGGCTGCGCGAAACCTTACGCAAATTCAAGGAGCGCGGGACAGAGGTCGTCATCGTTTCGGCGACGCCCTACGGCAAATGGAATGTGCCCGCCGAACTCCTTAAGCGGCAATTCCTTGGCATGGATACGCAGGAGATCGCCTATTTCGACCGGAGCCAGTTCGAACTGGAATCCTCCTTCGTGAAGCGTCAGCTGGTCGCAGTCGCCTCGGCGATCGGCGCAACCTTGTTCGAACCGGTCGATTATCTTTGCGACGAGCATCGATGCCCTACGCTCGATGGCGATGGCGTGCCTTATTTCAGGGATTTGGGCCATTATCGCGCGGGTGCTGTGCGAGCCGATCGCTTCGGCTTCTTCGACGCGGCGGCCGGCGTCAACAGGCGATACAGCGCGCTGCCCGCGCCGTAGGGCTGCGCGGATCACCAGAATTTTTCGATCCCGTAAAATCGAAAAATTCTCTAACTTTCTATTTTATCGCATTTTCTTTACGCGAACAGGCGTCCGTTTCGCTCGAAAACGCTCTGGCTGGATCAACTCGCCGCCTGGAACAGGCCGACTTTCAGATCCTTGGCCTCATAGATGCGCGCGCCATCGGCTTCCAGCCAGCCGTCGGCGATGCCGAGCACGAGCTTGGTCTTGAAAACGCGCTTCAGATCGACGCCATAAACGATTCGCTTGACCGTCGGCAGCACTTGGTCGCTGAATTTCACCTCGCCGACGCCGAGCGCCCGGCCGCGTCCCGGGAGGCCAAGCCAGCCGAGGTAGAAGCCGAGCAATTGCCAGAGGGCGTCAAGGCCAAGGCAGCCCGGCATGACGGGATCGCCCTTGAAATGGCAGCCGAAAAACCAGAGGTCCGGGTTGATCGCAAACTCCGCGCGGATCAGGCCCTTGCCATGGGGACCGCCCGTCTCGGACAATTCCGCGATGCGGTCGAACATCAGCATGGGCGGCAGCGGCAATTGCGGTCCCCCGACGAACAATTCGCCGCGTCCGCAGGCGATGAGGTCTTCATATTCGAAGCTTTGGCGCCGCGCTTTACTGTCCGTCACTAATCTCTCTCCAGGATAGCGCGAGGCGCCTGGCCGCGTCTTAGCATAGCGAAAGGCGCGCCGGAAGCGCTCCACGGGCGAATCCCCAGCGGCGCGGCCTTCCTTTGGTCAAGCGCCGCTCTTATATGAGCGCTGCGGGAGGCTCCGATCCCGGACAGTACAGGATTGCATCTCCATGGCCATGCGCCACAAATTCTTGATTTTCGCGCTCGCCCTGACGCTCGCCGCCGGCTTTTCCGGGGAGGCCTTCGCGCGCGCGGGCGGCGGCGGCTCGTCCGGCAGCCGGGGCGGCCTCACTTTCAGCCGCCCGTCCCCGACGATGACGGCGCCGGGCGGCGCATCTTCGTTCCAGCGCTCGTGGACTTCGCCCAACCAAAGCATTTTCCGCCCGGGCGCCGGCGCTGGCGGCATGGGCGGGCGCGGCGGCATGTTCGGCGGCTTTGGCGGCGGCCTGATGGGCGGGCTCCTCGGCGCCGGCCTCATCGGCATGCTGCTTGGCCATGGCTTTGGCGGCGGCCTCGGCGGCGGCATGTCGTTCATCGGACTGTTGATTCAGCTCGCGCTTTTGTACTTTCTGTTCAAATTCGTCATGGGTTTCCTACGCAATCGGAGCGCCGCGCAGGGAAGCGCCTATACGGCCTCCCCGCCCGCCGGCGCGGCTCCGCCCTTTGGCGGCGCCAATCCGCAAGGCGGGTTTGGCGGCGGCGCTCCGCGGGTCTCGAAGCTGGAGATAGGTCCGGCCGATTACAGCGCCTTCGAACAACGCCTCGGCGCGATCCAGCAGGCCTACAGCAACGAGGACCTGAACGCCCTGCGCGCGATGACGACGCCGGAAATGGCCTCCTACTTCGGCGGAGATCTCGCCGAGAACGCGAGGAGAGGCGTTATCAACAAGCTCTCGAATGTCGCCTTCCTGCAGGGCGACCTCAGTGAGGCCTGGCGCGAAGCCAACGCCGAATACGCCAGCGTCGCCATGCGCTTTTCGCTGCACGACGCCATGCTCGATCGCGCCACCGGCCGGGTCGTCTCGGGCGATCCGGCGACTCCGCAGCAGGTGACGGAAATCTGGACCTTCACGCGTTTTCCGGGCGGGGGACCTGGCGACTGGAAACTTTCGGGGATTCAACAGGCGGCGCAAGCCTAGAGGCAGGTTCGTCGAGGAAGGTTCTTCGAACCGTCGCCTTCCACTGCTAATAGCGCCGTTGTGAAAGCCTCCGTTCCGACCATCATATTCGATCTTGGCGGCGTCCTGATCCGCCACGATAACGAATTACTTTATGACCGGCTCGCCGCCTGCTGCGCCGATCCCGCCACGGCGCGGCCCCTGATGGCGCGCGCTACCGGCCATGAGGACTTCGGGACAGGGCGCCTCGGCGTCGATGCGCTGCACGCCCGTCTCGTGGCGGATCACGGCTTTGCGCAAAATTATTCGCACTTCCTCGACCTGTGGAGCAGCCATTTCAGCGAAGCGCCTGAAATGGAGCCGCTGGTTCAGGCTCTGGCCCGGCGCTATCGCACAGTCATATTCTCCAACACCAACGCCGCCCACGCCGAACACATCAGGGCGAATTATCGCGTGCTCGGACACGCGCACGCGGCCTATATGTCCCACGAACTCGCGCTGGCGAAGCCTGCCGCCGAGGCCTTCAAAAAGGTGCTTCAACTCGAAGGACGGCGCCCCGAAGAGTGCATCTTCATCGACGACCGCGCCGAGAACACCGCCGCCGCCGCCGCGCTCGGCTTCAAGACCGTGACATTCACCGACCGCGCCGCGCTCGAATGCGCGGTCGCCGAGTATGGCGTTTCGGTCGACGCTTGACTGCGGAAGTCGGCATTTGAGCGCCAGTGTCGACGCGCCCCTGAGCTGAATCAAATCTCGAACCGGTGAGCCATGATAGTTTCTATCAGGTCACCTCGGTGGCGCCGACGGGAAAGGCCTAATCATGGAACTCGACAAGCAGACTCGTGGGGAACGCTGGCGGAGTGCGTTGCGGCGCGCCGCCGCGGTCGGGCTGGCCAGCATGCTGGCCTTCGCGCAGACGGCGCAGGCTTGCACCAGTTTCCTGCTGCGAACCTCTGATGGCGGCGCCGTCTATGGGCGCACCATGGAATTCGGCTTTCAGCTCGCCTCGGAAGCGATCGTCATTCCGCGCCGGTTCGCCTTGACGGCGACCGGGCCGGGCGGCAAGCCGGGCCTTGCGTGGACAGCTAAATTCGCCGCCGTTGGCCTCAACGCCTTTGGCGCGCCAGTGCTGGCGGATGGGATGAACGAGAAGGGCCTCGCCGGCGGCATCCTCTATTTTCCGGGCTATGCCGGCTACAAGGATCCGGCTAAGACCGACCCGGCGACGGCCATGGCGCCCTGGGAGTTTCTGACCTGGGCGCTGACCAGCTTCGCCACGGTGGCCGAGGTGAAAGACGCCCTCTCGGGCGTCAGCATCATCGACGTCGTCGAACCGGAGCTTGGCGTCGCCCCGCCCCTCCATTACACGCTGCATGACGCCAGCGGCGCCTCCATCGTCATCGAGCCGGTGGGCGGCGAACTCAAGGTCTACGACAATCCCTTCGGCGTCATGACCAATTCGCCGGGCTTCGACTGGCATCTGACCAATCTGAAGAACTATGTGAAGCTCTCGCCCGTCAACGCCGAACCCCTCGCCATCGACGGACAGACGATTTCCTCATTCGGGCAGGGCTCGGGCCTGCTCGGGATTCCGGGCGATCCGACGCCGCCCTCCCGCTTCATCCGCGCGCTGGGCTATGCGATCTCGGCCAAAAAGGTTCCGAGCGGCGAAGAGAGCGTGCGGCTCGCCGAGCATATTTTGAACAATTTCGACATCCCGCGCGGCTTCATCCGGCCGGGCGCCAGCGATCAGAGCCCGCTCGAATATACGCAATGGTCGACCATCGCCGAGCTGACCACCAGGCGGTACTATGTGAAGACCTATGAGGACCAAGTGCTGCGCGGCATCGATCTGATGAGTTTCGACCTCGACGCGAAAACGATCGCATCGGCGTCCCTAACGCCCAAGCTGTCGCCGCCGCCGCTGGCGTTCGGCAAGCGATAATCGGCCCGACGCGACCGCGACGCAGGGAGGAGACCGGAGTCTATACGCCCGTGGCCGGGGTGATCGAAACCGACTCGCCGCAGCCGCAGGCCGAGGTCTGGTTCGGGTTCTTGAAGGTGAAGCTGGAGCTGAATTTATCGGCCTCGAAATCGAGCTTCGTGCCGAGCAGGAACATCAAATCCTTCGGCGCGACGAGGATGTTGACGTCCTGATCCGCGATCACTTCGTCGCCGGGCGAGGCCGTTTCCGCAAGGTCGAGGGTGTAGGTCATGCCGGCGCAGCCGCCATTCTTGACGCCCACCTTGATTCCCGCGACAGGCTTGCCCGCGGCCTCGATGAGCGCGCGCGCGCGAGCCGCCGCGGCTTCGGTCAATGAGACGACCGCGAATTTCGGGTTCGGCATCAATCTCTCCAAATGTTTCCAGACTCCTATATAGCGCGCCCCGACGCCAATGTTTAGGGGCGAACTCGCGAAGCCTTGGCCGAACGGGAACGGCAGAGGCAGCGGCGCTATCTTACGCGCCGCCGTCCCGCGGCTGACCGCGGGCGGAAGGTGGCCGCCCATAGGTCTATCGGCCAGCTGGCATTAGAATTCGGCTCCTGATCCCGGAGGCGAATCGATGCAAGCAAGCGATATTTCGGGCAGCGCCCGCAATGGCCCGCATTTCCCCCTCATGCGCATAACCGGCGCAGGATTGATGCTTGGCCGGGGCGTCCTGCTCGCGAAAATGGATGAAGAAGGGCTTTTGCATTGACGAAGACTCCATCCTCATCTTGCTCGCGATCGCTCAAAGGCGGGAGCTCCAGCAAACCGTGATCCCCGCCATCGGACGCGCGGCGAAACATTGGCGTTCCGGCGACAAGGCGCTCGCCGCCATCCACCTCGCCCAGATCGGACTTCGCAAGATTGACGAAGAAGACGGCGAGAGCCTGCGGCTCGCGGCCGGGCTGCTTGACGCTGGCATGAGCCCGCGCGAACTGGCGCGAGAGCTGGGGCTGAACATTCAGTTCCGCGCAAGGAAATATGAGGATTCTCAACCGCGCGTGCCGGCGGGGAACTGCCGCGCCAGCGGGCAGTGGACGTCGGGCGATTCCGGCGGCGGCGCCGCGCCGGTGGTCGAGGGGCGGTCGGGATCGATCAGCGACGCCATGACGGTGGTCGAAGGCGGCCCCGAACCGAAACGATTGGAGATCGTGGAGGAGCTTCCAAAGGATGCGATCATCGTGACGCGGCCAGATGGAATCGCCGTGGACGATCCCCAGTCTCCGACCGGAAAGCTCATGGCGCCGCCCCGGGCGAATTTTCAAGAGGTCTATGCCGCGGGAACGCGGGTCGGGAACCTTTTGCAAATCAACGCGGCTGTTGGTCACTACGGGAAATTCGATTTTCAACGCGACGGTGTGACCAACACTTTTTACACCTCCTATAAACACGCGAGCAATTATGCAGTCGGTGTATTTATGGCCGGAGCCGGCTACTCTCTAGACAGAACAATTTCAATATCAGAAACCTTCGCGAGCCACTATTCTAGTAACTATATCAAAGATAAATTCGAGCGAAAATATTGGACATCTCGCGGTTGGGATGACGCTCATTGCGGAGCCTGGAAATGAATCACATTCTCGTCTCATTGACAGGATTCGCCCTAGCTGCGCTGCTTATCGTTTATATTGCATACACAGTGTGGGGCGATAAACCTGTTGTCGTCCGGGCCGTGGGGCGGCCGCTGATATTGGTCGCCATCGCTTTTGTTTTGGCGGTTTTCGAGCATATCCTGTTTTTTGAAATCCTGTTCGCGCGTTCGCGGCGGTATGACAAAGCAGGCTTCGTCTTGGCCACGCCAATGATTTTTTATGTTGCCTATGACATCTGGCGCAACAATTTGCCATCGCGGCCGGAAATACGGCTACTCTTAAAGTGGATCTCATTTTTTGTAATCGCACCTGTATTTATAAATCTGCTTCTATTTGCTACAGAAATCGCTTATATAGGCGCAGATGCGTGCGATGACTTAGTTACTTCAACCGCCACACTCAATGGGCGCGGCGATATAGCCGCCGGCCGGCTGCACGTATGCACCAGGGCTGTTCAACGCTCTCTACTGAGTCCTTGGCGCAACAGCTTCCAATGATCTGAGGCGCAACGAACATGGAGGATTCCTCGGGGCGAAAAAGTCTGAATCTATGTGAGGCGACCGAATCATCC
>JBKQMI010000005.1:0-11696 GCA_052146775.1 Methylocella sp.
GCAAGAATTGCAGCCCCAACGACTTCCTGCTCACCACAGGGGCTCTCGATACGGTCATCTGGAACACCAACACGCCGAATGCGCCGGGCGTGTCGTCGAGTCTCACAAAAGACTACGCCTTTTCGAACACCGCCACGATGAAATCGGTCGGGACCCTTATAGGCCCCTGATTGTAATGTCCGCCGCCCGGATCCGCAGAGACCCGGGCGGCGGACATTCAGGCCCGACGGGACGCTCGCATTGGGCCGCCCCCCGCCCGCGCCCGGCGGGCAACGCAGCCAGAGCAGTCTGCGCGCAGGAGCGCGAGCTGATTATGGCGGTGACAAACCGAATCCGACAGCTTAGCGTAAGGGAGCGCGCCTACCTGTGGGCGCACGAATCCGTGTGGCGGAAGGGCCTGACTTCCGCAGTTTGACGAGGGACAACTTTTATGGGCGGAAGGCACGATTTTTTTTCACCGCGAATCCGTTTCTCCTTTCTTATATTCATTTCCATCGCAGTTATTTCTTTAGCCTCGTTGAAGAACGGCTATTTTTACGACGATGAAATCTACACTATAAAGACCATTTTAGCGAACGACTACATTTCCCTTTCGCACTATATTAATCAATACGACGTTCACCCGCCGGGATCCTATCTGCTCATAAAGTTTCTTTTCAGCGTGTTTGGATCCTTTGAAGCGGTCAAGCTGTTCAGCGGCCTCCTCAACGCCTTCGCCCTGGCGGTTTTCGGCTTCCTCGCTTTTCCGAAAGTCGCCTCGGGCGCGCGGCTTCCGCTCGCGATTTTGCTCATGCTGAGCGCAACCACGGTGATGTGGGGCGCATCGATTCGATGGTACGCCTATTTCGATCCCGTCTTCGCCATAGCCCTCGGCATTCTTCTCTTTTCGGACCTCAGCCTCACGACGCGCAGCATCATTCTGGGCATCGCCTGCGTCATCCTCCTCCATCTGAGCTATGCGGCGCTGTGCGCGGCGCCTGTCCTGCTCGTCGTTCATCTGTGGCGGGAAAAGGACAATCTGAAGCGGTCCGATATCGTCATCCTCCTCCTGGTCGGGCTGCTCGGCCTCGCGGTCTGCGCGCCGCAGCTGCGCATTTTCCTGCGGTTCGTCGGCGCCGACAATGGCGTCCAGACCGGCTCTTTCTTCGCCGCGCTGCCGCAAATCACCATGACCCTGCTCGTCGGCAACGCGGTTTTTCCCGTCGCCGTCGCGCCCGCCCTTTACGTCGCCCTCGTGGGCGCACTCGGGGCTTATTTCCTGTTCATAAAGCCGAAGTCGCGGCTCGATTGGATCGTCTTCACGGCCTTGCTCGTCGGAACATTGGCGATGGTGGCGACCGGCATCGCCATCAAGCCGCGCAATTCCGTCTTCCTTCTGCCCTTGGTTTTTCTGCTGATCGCTTCGGCCATCGCTGGCCTGCCGGCCGTCCTGGGACGCGCCGCCCTTGCGGCCGTCGCGATCTTCCAGCTGATTGGCGTCGTCGACGTAATCACGCATCGGGGCACGATCAAGGGCGGGTTCGATGCGGACTACAAGTCCGCCCTCGCAACGATCAAAGGTTGGAAACAGAACTGCAAAGGCGCATTGACCGTTTTCAATCACGATATGGCGCTGAATTACCTGCTGGAGCAGAACTTAATCGCCACTTCGTCGCCATTTGCGCCATCAGCCGCCACCCTGACCCTCAGCCCGGGCGACTGCGCTGTGGCGGTGAAGACCTATCACGGCGTTTTCAGCGCCGCCGCGACCGGCCCATTGTACCAGGCGATGGATAATCCCGCGCTAAAACAGCGAGCCGCCGTCGAGATCAGCGAAGACCCCAACGCCGCGATGAAATCGAGGATCGGCCACGAACCGTTTCCAGCCTACCTGATCGAATTGCGCGATTACGATGTCATCGACACGGTCGTCCTCCCGGCGTGGCGGGCGGCGGCGGAGGGCGATAGTCCGGCGGACGGCGTTCCGCCGTCGGGCGCGGACTGAAGGCCGGCCGGGGGCCACCGCGTCGAAGCGCGGCTGGCGCAGGCGCCCAAACGCCGCCGAAAGATCAAGCGCTCAGAGTTTGAGCCGCTTGAAAATCGGTTCCGGGATCAATCCGATGATCGTCATGACGATCCGCCAGATCGGCTTGACATAGATGACATCGCGGGGGCGAACCGCGCTCGCGCGATAGATCGCGTCCGCGACCTCTTCGGGCTCCGCCGTCAGAAGAGGAGGCAGCTTCATGCCCGCGGTCATCTTCGTGCGCACGAAACCGGGCTTGACAGTGATGACGCGAACGCCCGTCGCGGCGAGGCGATTGCGCAGGCCTGACAGAAAAGCGATGAGTCCCGCCTTGGCCGCGCCATAGACGTAATTCGAGGCGCGTCCGCGATCGCCGGCGACCGAGCTGACGCCAACCAGAACGCCCGCCCCTCTGGCGTGGAAACGTTCGGCGAACAGCCCGAGAAGCAGGGCCGGCCCCTCGAAATTCGAGCGCAGGATCAGGCTTGCATGCGCAAGATCCGCTTCGGCCTTCGGCTGCTCGCCGAGAAGGCCGATGACGCTGACGACGGCGTCGGGCAGGCCATCAAGGCCCGAGATAAAGCCCTCAAACGCTTCGCTCTCCAATATGTCGATGGCGCACGCCTCCACCTTGACGCCGGTTCGCGTCGCGATGTCATCCGCCTCGCGCTGGAGGGCGGCGAGATCGCGGCCGGCGATGGCGATGCGCCAGCCCGCCTCGGCGAAACGCCGCGCCGTCGCGCGGCCGATGTCAGAGGCGCCGCCAAGAACGAGGAGGAATTTATCGTTTTCCATGCGTTGCGGTTTCCGTTCAAATTCCGAGGCGGTCGGAAAGGCGCGACGCGATATGACGCTCCGCTCCGATCGGCCGCCTGATCGCGCGAAACTTTTCGAGATTGGGGTAGCCCGCCGCGAAGGTCGCGCGCGATTGCCGCGCGTCCTTGGCGAGATAGATCCGGCCGCCGGCGGCGACGACGATCTTGTCGATCTCGTCGAGAAAATCGAACACGCCGCGATCGATCGCAAGATCGAGGGCCAGCGTGAAGCCGGGGCTCGGAAATGACAGAAGACCGCGGCCGGGAGGCCCGAGCTTCTTCAGGACGGCGAGGAATGATGCGTTGCCGCGCCGCGCGAAGCGCGTCAGGATTTCGCCAATCGCCGCCTCCGCGCGCGCCGCGTCGATCACGCTTTGATGCTGGAGAAAGCCCTGCCGGCCATAGATCCGGTTCCAGTTCAGAACGCCGTCGAGCGGAAAGAAAAAGGGATCGATCGCGTTGAGGAACGGCGTCCCCGCCGTCGCGGCGCCCTTGCGGAAATAGACTTCATTGAAGGCGGCGACGCTCCAGCGATTGAGGGTGAAGCCCGGCAGATCGATCGGTACATTGAGGCGGCGCGCCGGTTTGCCCGCCCCGTCGCGCTGCGATCCGGGGCCAAGCGTCTCGACGTCGAGCTTCGAGGCGTGGCGGCCGAGATAGATCAGCGAGCGGCCGAGCGAGGCGCCGCTCGCGAGGCAATCGATCCAGGCGGCGGAATAAGGCGCCTCCTCCCGCGCGGCGAGCGTCGCGATCGATTCGGAAAGGTCGCGGGCGACGACGGTTTCCTGCGCGATCCAGGCGGTCTCGACGGGCATGAGCCTGAATGTGGCTTTAAGGATGGTTCCTGTGAGCCCCATCCCGCCGACCGTCGCGACGAAGAGATCGACATTTTCCCGTGGCGAACAGGTCCTGACCTCGCCATTCGGAAGCGCGAGGTCGAAGGATTCGACATGGTCGCCGAAGCTGCCCGCGCCATGGTGATTCTTGCCGTGGATGTCTGCGGCGATCATGCCGCCGATCGAAACGAATTTCGTCCCCGGAACGACGGGCGGAAAATATCCGCGCGGCACAAAGGCGGCGATGATGTCGCTGAGCAGGACCCCCGCCTCGACAGTGAGGCGCCCCTCGCTCTCGTCGAAATGATGAAAGCGATCAAGGCCCCTTGCGCAAAGGCAGCTCGCCGCGCCGATCGCGGCGTCTCCATAGGATCTGCCGTTGCCGCGCGCGATCGAGCCGTCGAGATCGCGTTGCAGACGCGCCGCAACGGACAGCGACGAGGGCTCGAAAACGCGCGTCTCGAAACGCGGAAAGCGGCTCCAGCCGGTCAGCTCCATGACCGCGCCTTCTGCGTGCGAGGCGTCTCGCCCGGCGCGCCGCCGACGCCCGCCGTCGCGTTGATAGCGCCCGGTTTTTGACCGAACGTGTAGGTGCGATCGAGCCAATATTTGAGGAAATTGCCGATGGCGAGGCCAATGGCTCCGCCGGTATATTTCGCCGTATTGCTGCCGAAGGCGGCGAAGAAGCCAACCTCAAAACCCCAGAAGATGAGCGTCATGGCGACGCTGAATGAGCCATAGAGGAAGATCTTTCGCGCCTCATGCGTCGGCCCGTGATAGCCGTCGAAAAAGATCCAGTGCTTGTCGAGCAGAAACTTGACGGCGAAGCCGACGCCGGTGCCGGCGAGGATCGAGAGTTCGAGAGGCCACACCGAAAGAAGCGGGAATGCGATGGCCTGGATGCCGAGATTCATGGCCCCGGCGATGACGGCGAACACAAGATACCGCACCGCGATGGCGGCCGGCCGCGGCCTGCCGGATGGCGGGGTCGAAGGCGCGTTCGTCATATCGGCGCTCAGATCGCGGCCAGCATGATGGCGGCGATCAACACGCCGGAGATGACGCTGACGCGATCCTGCAGTGCGAAAACGATCGGATCGTCATGCACGAGGCGGCGATGCGCCATCATCAACATGCGGCTTATCCAGTACATGAGGACGGGGCAGACGAGCCAAAGCAAATGGGGATGGCGATAGAGCGGCTTGACGGCGTCGGACGAAACGTAAAGCGCAAAAACCGTGACGGCGTTGAAACCCGAGGCGGCGGCGAGCGCCGCGACGATCTGCATGTCGCCCAGCCGATAATTGCGGTTCGACGGATCGGGCAGCTCCCTGTCAAGGCGGGTCGCGAGTTCGATGTAGCGCTTGACCAGCGCCAGCGCGGCGAAAATGAACATCGAAAAGCCGATCAGCCATTCCGAGACCGGAACGCCGATGGCGGCGGCGCCGCCGATGACGCGCAGCGAATAAAGCGCGGCGAGCGCGACGACGTCGATCAGCATCTTCGTCTTGAGCCAGCAGGTATATGCGTTGGTCAGAGCGAAATAGAACAGCAGCACGCCGAGAAACGGCATGGACACGCAGGCCGCGATTGCGACGGACGCCAGAAACAAAATCCCCATGACGAAGACGCCATGCATGATCGGGATGGCGCCGGACGCGAGCGCGCGGTTCCGCTTCGTCGGGTGACCCCGGTCGGCGGCGAGATCGACGAGGTCGTTGAAGATATAGACGCTCGAAGCGCAGAGCGAAAAGGCGATCGCCGCGAGAACGGTGTTGAAAAGAGAGATGAGATCGAATTTATGCGCCGTCAGCAGCGGCAGGAACACCAGCGCGTTTTTCGCGTATTGATGCACCCGGATCAGCTTCACCCATTGCTTCAGCGTGGCTTTCGGCGAGTCGACCACCTCGACCCCGAGCGCGGCCAGCTTGCCGCTGAGTTGTGGCGATGTCCTTACGCCGATCCGCCGCGCCGCGGCGGCCCAGACGGGCAAATCGGCCTTGTCGTTGCCGATGTAATCGAATCCGCCTTCGCCGAAAGCCGCGACGAGGCGGTCAGCCTTGTTTTGCGCGGACACATTTGTGCTGGCGTCCGAGGCGAACCAGCCGTCGAACAATCCGACATGGGCGGCGACGGCGGAAACGAATTTCTCATTGCTCGCGGAGGCGAGGAAGACGGAGCGGCCCGCGGCGCGCGCCTCCTTGACGAGGCCAAGCATCGCCTCATCGTAAGGCAAAGTGGCGATATCGAGTTCGACCCGCCGCGCCAGCAGATCTTTCACATGGGCCTTGCCGGACCGCAAGGCGACGAGCAGTCCGAAGAGCGACGTGGGATCGCTCCCGATTCGTGTGAACAGGGATTCAAGCAGCAGATCGGATTTGATCAACGTGCCGTCGAGGTCGACGACGAGCGGGCGCTTGTCGCCAAGCTGCGCCTCCGGCAGGACAGAAGTGGCGGCCCCGGCTGACATTCACCTCTCCATTTCAATTGTCGGTCGTTCAATGATTGGTTGCGCGGAGAACGCAAAATAAAATGCTTTGGATCGCATCAGACGGCGCCCAGACAGGCGCGACCGCAATCATTTACCGCAATGCAGCATCAAAGAACAGTCTACGATCAAATCTTTTGCCTGTCACGCCGGCGTGAGATCGAACGTCGCGCGCCATCCCCCCCTGCGGACCTCAAACCCCTGCGTCAGCGTGGCGCAAGCCTCAAGGGGTCTGCTGCGAACGCCATCGCCCCGCGGCCGACCGTCTGCGCCTCAACCTTCTTCCTCCTCGCTCGAAAGCGCTCCATGAACCGCACCCTTGAGACGAATCAGGATCGAGAGTTGGCCGCGCGCCCAGCCCCGGGCGGCGCGAAGCGTCCTTTTTCGGAAGCGTCCGTCGACGCCGCCCTCAATCGCTCGATCGAACATCTCAAGTCGGGCCGGATCGCCGACGCCCTCGATGGCATCCGCCAATTGTCGGCGCTTGACGAGCGAAGGCCCGAGAGATCCAATCTCGCCGGATTGATTTATCTCGCCGCGGGGGACGCCGGGTCGGCGCTCATCTGGTTCGATCGCGCTCTCGCGCTCGAACCCCGTCACGCGCAGGCTTGGTCCAATCGCGCGGCGGCCCTGCAGGAGCTCGGACGCCCGGGGGCGCTCGCTTCTTTCGACGAAGCTCTGCGCCTCGGCCTCGAAGAACCGACGCTCTACTACAATCGCGGCAATCTCTTGCGCGCGGCCGGACGGCTCGATGAAGCGATCGCCTCCTATGACGCGGCCCTGAGGCTCAATCCGGCCTATCCGCAAGCCTTGCGGGCGGGCGCTCTCGTTCTGCGCGATCTCGGCCATCGCGATGGCGCACTCGAATTCCTGGACGAAGCGATCCGTCTTGATCCCCTTTTTCACGACGCCCTCATCGATCGCGGCGATCTGCTGCAGGGCCTCGATCGATTCGAGGAGGCCGTCGCCGCCTATGACAGCGCTCTGAAGCGCGCGCCGGACCACGCCGGCGCCCTCAACAATCGCGGGGCGGCTCTCATGAGCCTCGCCCGATATGAGGACGCGGGCGAGGCTTTCGACGCCGCCGTTCGCGCCGATCCTCGCTTGCCGCAGGCTTGGAACAATCGCGGCAATCTGATGATGGCGACGCAACGCCCCAAGGCCGCCATCGCCTGCTATGAGCGGGCGCTGGCGCTTCGCGGCGATTATCTCGAAGCCCTGATCGGGCGCGCGTTGGCGAAAAAAGCGCTTGGCTGCTTCGACGAAGCCCTGGCCGGCCTCGACGCCGCCCTCGCGCTGGATCCGCGGTCCGACCATGCGCGCAACAACAAGGCGGTCCTCCTGCTCCAGCGCGGCGATTTCGAGGAGGGCTGGGAGCTCTATGAATCGCGCTGGATCCTCGGCGGGACCGCCAAGCGGGCGCTGAAATTGCCCGTGCCTGAATGGGAGGGGCAGCCGCTCAACGGCAAAAGCATCATTGTTCTTGATGAGCAGGGCTTTGGCGACGCCATTCAATTCGTCCGCTTCTGTCTCGAACTCGCGGGTCTCGGCGCCGATGTCGCCTTCTTCTGCCGCGGGCGCCTGCATCGGCTTTTCAGGAGCCTGCCGCGGCCGATCCGTCTCGTCGACGACATCGCGCCCGGCGCGCATTTCGACTATCAGATCGCGCTCTGCAGCCTGCCGCGCGCCCTGCGCGCGCGCGCCGATACGATCCCGGCGAAGACGCTGTATCTCAGCCCCGAGCCGCCCCTCGTCGCGAAATGGGCGGCGCGGCTCGGGCCGGACAGTGTTAAAATTGGCGTCTGCTGGCGCGGCAGCGCCAATTTGAAGGCCGATCCAGGCCGCGCCCTGCCCCGCGCGGCGTTCGAGGCGCTCGCCATGGATGGCGTGCGTCTCATCAGCTTGCAAAAGCCGGACGATTTGCCCCCAAGCGAGCGCGCGGGCGCCGCCTGGCTCGAGCAAATGAGCGAGGATTTCGATTCGGGGCCCGATGGTTTCGTCGATACGGCGGCGCTGATGGCGAACCTCGATCTCGTCGTCACCTGCGACACGTCGATCGCGCATCTGGCTGGCGCGCTCGGGCGCCCCGTCATGGTGCTGTTGCAGAAGGTTCCGGACTGGCGCTGGCTGCTCGATCGCGACGATTGCCCCTGGTATCCCTCGATGCGGCTCATCAGGCAAAGCCAGGTCGGCGATTGGAGCGAGCCCATGTCGCGGGTTGCGGAAGCGCTGCAAAGTCTCAGGTCCGAATGTCTCAGCCCCGCTTCACCGCCGCTAAAATGTAATTGACGCTCGTGTCATGGCCGAGGCGCCATTTGCCGGACAGCGGATCGAAGACGACGCCGGTCTCGTCGAAAACCCGCAATCCCGCCGCCGCGAGTGCGGTCTCAAGTTCGCGCGGCGTCATGAACTGGCGCCAGTCATGCGTCCCAGGCGCCGCCCAGCCGAGCACATATTCGGCGCCGACGATCGCAAGGGCGAAGCTTTTCAGCGTCCGGTTCAGCGTCGCGGCGAAGAGGAGGCCGCCCGGACACACCATCGCGGCGGCGAGGCGCAGGAAGGCGGCGGGGTCGCGCACATGCTCGACCACCTCCATTGCCAGCACGACGTCGAACCGGACGCTTTCGGCTTCGAGCGCCTCGATTGTTTGACAGCGATAATCGATGGCGAGACCCGACAGCGCGGCATGGTCCTTCGCCACGCGGATGTTGCGCGGCGCGGGGTCGATCGCCGTGACGGCGGCGCCCAGCCGCGCCAGCGGCTCGGCGAGAAGCCCCGCGCCGCAGCCGACGTCGAGCAGCTTAAGTTCGCGCAAGGGCTGCGCCCCATAGCGTTCGCGCGGACGCCCCTCGACCCGGAAATGGCGGCAGATGACGTCGCGCAGATATGCGACCCGGACGGGATTGAGCTTGTGCAGCGCCGCCATCGGCCCGTCCTCGCGCCACCAATCCTCGCCGAGCCGGTCGAATCGCGCGACATCCTCCGGATCGATCGTCGATTTTTGCCGAATCCGCTCCGCTTCAGCCATGGTTTGCAATCCGTCAGGCTTTATTGCATTGACTTGACGCGTCGGCCTTTGCATGTATGCGCGCGCCTTCGCCGCGAGGGCGCGGCATTCGCAATAACCCGCAAAGATCCGAATCTCGGCTGCTTGATAGGCTTTTGAGGGTCCCGTCAAGGCAAATCGGCCGCGCATTCGCCGATGGAGCCGTCCCTCACGCCGCAGCCAAGGAGCGCTTTTCGTCGCGATGTCCCGTCTAGTCATGAAGTTCGGCGGCACGTCGGTCGCAAATATAGAACGCATCCGCAATGTGGCGCGGCATGTCGCGCGCGAGCGCAAGGCTGGCTTTGACATCGCCGTCGTGGTCTCGGCCATGTCGGGCAAGACCAATGAACTCGTCGGCTGGTGCCAGGAAGCCTCAAAACTCTACGATACGCGGGAATATGACGCCATCGTCTCGTCGGGCGAACAGGTCACCGCGGGGCTTCTCGCCCTCGTTCTGCAGGATTGCGGCATTCCGGCGCGCTCGTGGCAAGGCTGGCAGGTGCCGATCCTCACCTCCGGCTCGCACGGGTCGGCGCGCATCCTCGACATCGACGGCGCGCCGCTCATCGAAGGTTTTTCGCGCGGCGAGGTTGCTGTCGTCGCCGGGTTTCAGGGGCTGAGCAAGGAGGACCGGCGCATCGCCACGCTCGGGCGCGGCGGTTCGGACACCAGCGCCGTCGCCATCGCCGCGGCGATCGGCGCCAGCCGCTGCGACATCTATACGGACGTCGACGGCGTCTACACGACCGATCCGCGCATCGTCCCGAAGGCGCGGCGCCTCGAACGCGTCGCCTTCGAGGAGATGCTGGAGATGGCCTCGCTCGGCGCCAAGGTTTTGCAGGTGCGTTCGGTCGAACTCGCCATGCGGCACAAGATCAAGACATTCGTGCGGTCGTCCTTCGACGATCCGGACCGTCCGCAACCTGGCACCTTGATTTGCGACGAGGAGGATATCGTGGAGCAGCAGGTCGTCACCGGCATCGCGTTTTCGCGGGACGAGGCGCAGGTCACCTTGCGGCAGGTGGCCGACCGCCCGGGCGTCGGGGCGGCCATATTCATGCCGCTCGCGGAGGCTAACATCAATGTCGACATGATCATTCAGGTCGCCTCCGAGGATTCGGTGACGACAGACATGACCTTTACGGTTCCCGCCGCAGAGTTCGAACGAGCCAAGGCGATTTTGCACAAGGCGCAATCGAAGATTGGTTTCGCCAGCCTGCACGGAGCGAGCGATGTCGTCAAAGTCTCGGCCATCGGCGTCGGCATGCGTAGCCATGCGGGCGTCGCCGCGCGGGCGTTCAAGGCGCTCGCCGACAAAGGCATCAACATCAGGGCGATCACGACGTCCGAAATCAAGTTTTCGGTGCTGATTGAGGCCGCCTACACCGAATTGGCGGTTCGGACCCTTCATTCGCTCTACGGCCTCGACCAAGCCTGAGCCGCAAATTTCCGCCTATTCCGGGGCGAACGCCCTACAATCCCTTGCGGTCCAAGGTTTGCACTGGTTTAACGGGACCAAGGGGGAACGAGGCGATGTCGGAGAGCTGGACGGCGCTCTTTTCGCGCCCTTGACCCATGATCAAGAGGCCTTAAGGCCTGGACAGGATAATGGCATGTATGGCGCCCTCGGCGGACCCCGTCTGCTGCTGCGCCGGCTTCGCGAGGTCATGGCGGAGCCGGTGAGCGCACAGGCGCGGCTGGACCGGATCGTCATCCACATCGCCGCCAACATGGTGGCGGAGGTCTGCTCCGTCTATGTCCTGCGCTCCGACGCCAATCTCGAACTCTACGCCACCGAGGGCTTGAATCGTGAGGCGGTGCATCTCACCACCATGACCACCAGCGAAGGTCTGGTCGGCCTGATCGCCGAAAAGGCCGAACCGCTGGCCCTGGCCGACGCGCAGGCCCATCCGGCCTTTTCCTATCGGCCCGAGACTGGCGAGGAAATCTATCAATCCTTCCTTGGCGTGCCGATCCTGCGCGGCGGCAATACGCTCGGGGTGTTGGTGGTGCAAAATCGCGCCCGCCGAACCTATTCGGAAGAGGAAGTCGAGGCGCTCCAGACCACGGCCATGTTGCTGGCCGAAATGATCGCCTCCGGCGAATTGCAATCGCTCGCACAGCCCGGCCAGAGCCTCAGTCTGCAAAAGCCCATGGCCTTGCTTGGCGCGCCGCTCAGCGAAGGCGTCGGCCTCGGTCATGTGTTTCTGCATGAACCGCGAATTGTCGTGAAGCAATTGGTGGCGGAGGATCCCGCCGCCGAGCAGAAACGGCTCGATCAGGCGATTCAGGCCATGCGTGAGCAAATAGACCAGTTGATCGCGCGCGGCGACCGCTTCGGCGCCGGCGAGCATCGCGACGTGCTCGAAACCGTGCGCATGTTCGCCAATGATCGCGGCTGGCTGCGACGCCTGCGCGAGGCCCTCGAGTCGGGCCTCACCGCCGAAGCGGCCGTCGAGCGCGTGCAAAATGACGCGCGCGCCAAATTGCAGCGCCAGACCGATCC
>JBKQMI010000006.1:0-2864 GCA_052146775.1 Methylocella sp.
CATGCCTTTGCGTCTGGCCCGGCCTTTGAAGACCGGCGAAGCGGTCCCAATCAAGCGGCAAGGAACAAGCCATCAAAAATAAACTTCGCTTTTTATTGAGGGACCGCAATGCGCAGTGCAACCAAACCGTAGCCATTGCGTTTAGCAAATAGCCTTTGGAGTTTCGAGATGTTTCATAAAAAGCCATCGCTCGTGCTTGCCGCCGCCGCCTTCGCCGCGCTCACCGCATCCGCGAGCGCACAAACGGCGCGACATCGTCACCATCACCCGCAAGTGGTGAGGTATTATGTTAACGAACGTCCGCCGCTCACCGTTAACCAGCGCAGCTTCCTCGACCCCGGCCCTGTGGTTCCCGTTGGCAGCATGTCGAATTATGTGACGACAAATACAATCTTCGCACGGACCGCGGATCAGTATTTCCTAAAGTCGCAGTTCGGCAATGAAGTGCTCCCGGCGCCGCTCGAAGTTCCCGGCCGCCCGCAGCCCATTGTCGAATGGTACGCCTCTCCCTATCCTTTTTGAGGACGTCATTTGAAAATCGCCGCCGGGTGGACCGACGCGGCGGGCGGCGTGAGAATGATCGCTTCAAGATAGAGGGCGGGATCATGCGCTCGCAGCGGAACGCTGCTCGGCATCCGAGCCGGGAGGAACGGCGGACGGTGTGAAGAGACGATCGGGGCGCACCATGCGCTCCGCGCTCGCGATGAGCGCCAACTCATAGGACTGCCGCCGCTTTGTTTCCTCGAGAACGCCATAGACGCCAGAAACGGCGCGGCCGAGCGCGGCTGCGGTGGGCAGCCCTTCCACCAGCGCGGCGGCAAAGAGCGCGGTGAGCAGATCGCCGGTCCCCGACGGCCGGCAGGAAAGCCTGGGGGTCGCAACCATCCAAGCGGCCCGGGGCTCTATCGCCAAGGTGTGGACGGCATCGGCCGGCTGGTCCGGGAGATGCGTCCCCGTCACGACAACCGTCGATAGCCCCAGCCCACGGGCGGCCGCAACCATGTCTTCAATACTTGCAATACTTGCCGGCGCCCGTCCAGCGAGATGCTCCAGTTCAAACTGGTTTGGCGTAATGATATCCGCCAAGGGAACAAGGCCGTCGCAAAATAGGGCGCGGATGTCTGCGTTGACGTAGAAGCCGGGACCGGTGTCGCCCATGACGGGATCGCAAAGATAGAGAAGCTTCGGGTTTCGCGCTTTTGCCCGGCGGATGAAATCGAGTACGACAGCGGCGATCTCCGCCGAGCCTAAATAGCCTGAGATCAAGACCTTGCAAGCGCCGACAAGACCGCGTTCTTCCACGCCGATAAGCAGATCCCGCACGAGTTCAGCGTCGAGCACGCCGCCGCGCATGGAGGGATATTGTGGATGATTGCTCAACAGCGCCGTCGGCACCGCCGCGACCTCGATGCCGCAGGCTTGCAGCGGGAAGACCGCCGCGCTGTTTCCGACGTGGCCATGAACCACTTGGGATTGAATCGAAATGACCGTCACGAGGCCGCCTCCTTCCCGGCCGTCATAATTGCAGCCCCTGCAACCAGTCTGTAAACATGTTTCGCGCCTTGGCCGGCAATGAGTCGGCGGCCTTGGCGCCCTCACGCAAGGCGCGCGGATCGATGCCGGCGGAACTGAGTTCCACCGCGTGCCCAACGAGCCAGGGTTCGATCCCGGCCACCGGGCTGACCTCGGGGTGAAACTGCACTCCAAGAATGTTGGAACCCACGCAAAAAGCCTGATTTCGGCAGATCGCGGTCGAAGCGAGATGCATGGCGCCCTTCGGCAGATCGAAGCTGTCGCTATGCCAATGCAGCACTGGGGTATTGGCCAAATGCCGCAGCGGGGTAGTGCTGCCTGCATCCGTCAAATCGACGGGTCCCCAGCCGATCTCTTTGATGGCGGAGGGATAAACCTTGGCGCCGAGCGCGCCGGCGATGAGTTGGGCACCGAGGCAGATGCCGAAGACCGGCCTGCCGGCCTTGAGGCGGATCGTGAGAAGATCGATTTCGTCGCGGAGAAACGGATATTTGTCTTCGTCGTAAACGCCAACCGGCGCCCCGAGTATGATGAGAAGATCCGTTGTGGCGGGATCGGTTGCCGGGAGGCCGTGAACGCCCGCGTCGTAATATTGGAATGCATAGCCCGCGCGCAGAGGCTCCTCGAAGGTGCCGAGATCCTCGAAATGAACATGCCGGATGATGGCCGCCGTTTTCATCGGTATTTGAATCTCTGGAACATTAGAGCAGGAACGCGATCAGCGGAGCTTACTCTAACCCCTTGGAAAAAGGCACTACCCCATTCCCTCGACTGCCGCGGTGAGCCGCGCCAAATCCGCCTCCCGCGAGAGACTGTGGTCACCATCCTTGACGAGGGTGAGGCTCACCGGATCGGCGGCCAGATGTTCGGCGAGCGCCATCGCGTGCGTCCAGGGGACATCTTCGTCGCGCATGCCTTGCAAAATATGGACAGGGCAGTAGGCGCGGACCGCGCCGCCCAAAAGCAGATGGTTCCGGCCCTCCTCGATCAGCGCCTTTGTAACTGGATAGGGCTCTGGCGAATAGGCCGAAGCGCGCAGCCACATCCCCTTCTGAAGCAGTTTCTCGCGCGCGGCGTGAGACATCTTTGCAAAGATCAGCGCCTCGGTGAAGTCGACGGCGGGGGCGATCAAGACAAGGCCCTTGAGCCTCTCCGTTTCAAAGCTTTCGTGCAATGCCCTCGCGGCCAGCAGTGCGAGCCAGCCGCCCATCGACGATCCAACGAGGATTTGCGGGCCCTCGGTCAAGGCGCGAATGGCGGCAAGGCTTTCTTCGAGCCACGCACCGATGGTTCCCGCTTCGAAACGGCCTTCCGACGCGCCATGCCCGGAA
>JBKQMI010000007.1:0-26775 GCA_052146775.1 Methylocella sp.
AAGCAGATGCCTCGCTTCGGCGGCCGCTTTTCTCGATTCCCTTTGGGCGAAAAGCGGCCGCCGCAATCGCGCTCGCCGGTTCGCGTGAAGAAAATGCGATAAAACAAAAAGTTAGGGCGTTTTTCGATTCCATGGGGTCGAAAAACGCTCTAAAGCGTCGGACGCTCCGATGGAATTGGCGTCGCCGCTCTGCATCTTGTTTAGTGGTTAGCCCCGAAAGGCGACCTTCTCACCGGGGGCCGGATCGTTGTCCCGGCCGGAATCATCGCGACCTGCGACCCGTCGGGGACGGTCGCATTGCGGGCCGGCAACTCCAGCTTCACCTGCTGGCTGTCCTTCTCGAGCGTCGCCGATCTGAGATCGACGGAATGCTCGACCCATCCGTGATCCTCTTCGCCGATGCGGAGCCGGATCACGGATTGATCCATCTGATTGATGAAGACTCCGATGTCCTCCTTCGCGCCGTGAACGACACCGACAAGGGTCATCCCCGGGTTCTCGGGCTCCGCGGGCGGCGGCGGGGGCGGCGCGCTGACGACAGGCGCAGCCGCGACGACCGGGGGAGGCGGGGGACGCCGCGAGGCCGAAAACAGCGGACGCTCGCGCGTCGCACGCAAGTTTTCGAGCGGGATCGCCCACAGCGGGTTGGCTTCGCCGGATCGCCGCGCCCGCGGCGCGCCGGGATTTGCGTCCGAAGGCGCGCCGCCGACCGCCAACGCGGCGACGCCGGGACCTTGAGCTGGCGTTGGAGCTTCAGCTTGAGCGTAGGCCGCGGCGAAAACCGCGCCCGCGCCCCCAGCGCTCAGCGCCAGCGTGAGAAGGAGTTTGCTCGCCCGGCTCATTTTGCGACCAGCCATTGACCGGCGACGTCGATTTGAACGCGCATGCGTTTGCCTTCCGATTCCGCGCCGGCGGCCTGCGGCGCCTGGACGACGAGCTGTTCGACAAAGAGAAACGGCATCCCCGCTTCAAGGTCATAAAGCAGCGGCTGCAGGGCGTCTTGTGTGATTTCACAACTGGCCGAGAGAATGACATACCCTTCGCTCGCTTGCGACCCCTGAAGATCGATTTGCGACGATAACACATTGCCGCCGACCGCCGCGACCGCGCCAGCGACCCGCCGCTGCAGGTCCGCCCCGGCGATCGTCACAGTGGGACCATCGAGAAAGGGGGAGCCCTGCATGTCCGGTCCCCCGTCCGAGCGATCGCCCGCCCGCCCGTGGCCGTCGAGCGCCGCGAGCCGCGCGGCGGCGGCCGAGAAATCGGCGTAATCGTCATTCAAGCCCGCCAGCGACGTAATGATCGCAGTCGATAATCCTATCACGATCGCGATGTAGCCCCAGGCCTCCAGCGCGTGCGACTGGTTAAGGCGCTTCAGCAGAGCCTCGCCGATCATTGGCCCGCCGCCTCTGGAAAGACCGGTTGGATATGGGCCTCGATGAAGAAATGCTGGCGCGATTCGGAGGGCGCGCGCGTCGTTGGCGCGAAGAACGTCGCCGCCTTGAAATGCGGCGATTGTTCGATCAGGCGGATAAGCTCCGGCGCATCCCGCGCGAGGCCGACGATCTGCGCCTTGTCGCCCTGAACGCGCAGCTCTGTCAGGTAGGCGTCGTCGGGAAGAATGCGCGAAAGCTCATCGTAAACGATGACGCTCGAAGGCGTCTCGTGCTTTTTCTGATGCAGCGCCAGCGCCGCCGCGCTGTTCGCGTCGCCGCCCTGATGCAGCGCGGCGCGGCGCTCGGCGATGCGGCGATCGATCTCGTCGCGCCGCGCCTGCAGCTCGCCGCCGGCGAGACCGGCGAGGGTGATGGACGCGATCGCGACGACGGCGAGCCCGCCGACGAGCAGGGCGAGGCCTTGCCGCAGCCGTTGCGCTTCGACCGCGCCCTCGATCTTTTGCTCGAATACCTTGATCGTCGAGGCTGCGCCATCGGGGGCGGGGGTCGACAGGCAGACGGCTTCGACGCCGAGGCCCCGCACCGCCTCGATGAAAGGCGACAGCAGCGCGCGCGCGGTCGCCGCGATGGTGACGTTCAAGCGCTCGCTGGCGGCGCCGGGCTCGGCCAGAAAGCCGAAAGCGGCCTCAGCGGGGCCCCAGGGCGTCAGACGATCAATCTGGGAGCGGATGATGGCTTCGAGAAATTCCCCGGCGCGGCGCGGCAGCTGGAGCGGTCGAAACAGGAAGCGCTCGGGCCGCAATACGATCTCGACCCGCGCGCGGGCGAGGTGCGGGGCGAGCCGCGCCGCAACGTCAGGCGCGATGGCGCCATCGGCTATGCGGAACCGTTGGGGAGGCGTCGCCTCGGGCGCCTTTTGCGGCGATCTGCGCTTCGAAGCCGCATCCCGCAGCGCGGCGGCCTCCTCCAGAGTGAAGGAGCCGTCGTCCTGCTCGACGAGGCGCGCGAAACGCGGCGGCCGCAGCGCTTCGCGCCAGCCGAGCATCGCCGTCGCCACGTGGTCGATCCAGACCGCCGCGCGCTCGCGAATGGTCGCGATCATGCTCATTTCAAATTCCACTCTCGACTGTTTTCCGATCCGACTGAACCGGAAAACAGCTCTACCTTTCTTTTTTGACGCATTTGCTTAAGGCGAACCAGAATTCGCTTCGCCCCAAAATGCGCCAGCCCCAATTTCTCGTTTCGGCACACTTTCTTAACGCAAACCGGTGTCGGCTTCGTTCGAAAAATGCTCTAAAATGTCCAAGCTCAGAATGCCCCATCGAAATCGTCGCGCCAGGCGAGGATGCGATAAGGCTCGGTGTCTTGGTCGAGGATAAGGATGACCGCCTCGGCGTCGACGCGGCGGCCGGCCTTGAACGAAATCGCGAGATTTACCCGCGTCGCCTTGCGCGGCTCGAACGAGACGCTGTCCTTGGCCTGGCCCAGCAGAGACTGGATCGACTTTTGATCCAGCGTCTCGCGGCGATCGAGGATCGTCTTCACGATATCGGGCGAGATGCGCGGCAGCGCCTCAATGACCTCCGGCGGCGCGACGATCGCGTCGATCTGCGGCAGCCCGTTGAAAATGGTGACGAAAGGCATCGCTCTTTCAACCACCTCGGGCGGAATGCCGAGAACGAACCGCAGTTCGGCGACGTTCTGGAACGGCGACTGGCGCGGCCCGTATTTCAGGCCGGCATCCTTATAGGCGTCGAGTTCCTTGTTCTGGACGGTCCCCTCGTTTTTCTTTCGCCATCCGACGATCCGGTCGGCGAAATAGGCGGCGTCGTCTGGCTTCGCGCCGAGCGTCGTGAAGAGTCCGACAAGCAATTCTTTCGGCGCGGCGTTGAGATCGATGCGGGCGCCTTCCGAGCGAAAGCGCGCGGTGACGGCGGCCCCGCCCATCTGAAACTGAAATTCGCCGAAACTGCGCGGATCTTCCGCGGATCTGCCGGCTATGCGAAGCGCCGTGAGTTCGAGCCCCGCCGAAATCAGCGCGTCGGCCTGCAGGCGGTCGCTGGAAAGGCGCGCCGCGACGGCGCTATTGCTGGCGTAGAGCGCAAAGGCGGATGCCAGCGCGGCCAGCGCCATAAGAATCCAGAGCACGGCGACAATGATGAAGCCGCGCTCGCCGCGCAGGCCTTGTGCGCCGCCGTCGCGCCGCCCGGAGCCTCGGCAAGCAAGTTTCGTCACAAGACCCCCTTGGGGGCCGGCTGATCGGCGCCAGGGGCGGGCTCCGGAGCGGCTTTATCTTTATTTTCCAGACATTTGACTGTGGCGGCGTTCAAGGCGCAGGCGGCCGGCGCGGTGATGTGCAGGAGGATTGCGGTGGAGACCGCGAGGATTTGATCGGAATTCGCATTGCGTAATGTGATCCGAACGGCGTTCGGCAAGGTGGTGGGGTCGCTCCAGCTCTCGGTCCAGACGCGGTCGCGTCCGGCGAAGCCGAAGGATGCGCGCAAGGGCGCCCGCAGGAGAAGGCTCGCGTCCGAAAACGCGAAATCCTCGTTCTCGGCGCGGGCGCCGTTTTCCGGCGAAAACGCGACTCTCGAGCGCACAAGGCCGCCTTCGTCGGCGCTGTCGGCGAAGCGGACGATTTCGAGACCCGTCGGCGGGGGTCCGTTCGCGGGCCTTGGCCCAAGGGGCGACCTCACGAAAGTGACCGCCGAAGCCGAGCCGTAGAACAACGGCTTTTCCTGGCCGATCGGCGCGATGAACTCGGCGGCGGCGAGATCGGAAGTTAGCCGATCGAGCGCGAGACCGGCGAGGTCGGCGGTCTGGAGGCGGCCGAAGCCGGCTCTCCAGTTCGGGATCCATTGGGCGGTGACGGTGGCGAGAAGCGAGAGAATGAGGCCCATCAGGGCGATCGCGACCAGCGCTTCGAAAAGCGTGAAGCCGTCCCGCGGGAGGGTCCGCCGCGCAAGATTGCGCGGCGTCGCAAAACACGCGCGCCCGCGCAGCGCCCTCATTTGTCGGCCCTCGGGACAAGACGGAGGGTTTCGAGTTCGATGAGCGTTCCGGACGGCGATCGAACCTTCATGATGATTGATTGCGGCGACCATGCCGGCGGCTCTTTGCTCTGCGAGGGCGGCGAGGGATCGGGATATGGCGACGCGGCGACCGTCCAGGCGTTCTCACCCATTTCGCCGGAGAGATCCGCGCCCGCAAGCGTGGAACGGTCGGGTAGGGCGGCCTCGACCTTGCGCAGAGTCGAGACGAGCTCCAGCCGCTGATCGATCTGGCGGACGGTGCGGTTGTTCTTCGCCATGAGAATTCCGATCGCGCTGAGGGAGACGGCGACGACGGCGAGGGCGACGAGCGCTTCGATCAGGGCGAAGCCCGCCCGCGCGTCGGCGCGGGGCGAAGCGCCAGCCCCACGCGGCTCAGAAGGTTTTCTTCGGAACAATTTCGACGCCTCCGGTCAGCCAGGCGACCCGGATCTCGAAAGTCGCGCCGAGCCGCGAAAGCGACAGCGCGCCCCCGCAAGACAGGCCCGACGCAAAGAATGAGATCGTGCTTCCGGCGTCGCGCTGGTCGCATCGGTCGGCGAGAACAGCGCTGAAGCCCACGTCGTCCGGGATCCGGATCTCCGCCCCGCTGGCTCCGGAGCGGATGGTCCGGGAGATCGTGCTGATCTGGGTCGCAACCAGGACGCCCCGACGCACGGCGGCGCTGCGGTCGAATTTGAGTAAAGCCGCGGTCGACGTCGCCAAAGCCTCGAGCTTCGGGCGGGATGTGCCGCGCGGAAACGCCGGCAGCGCAATCGCGGCCAGCATCGCGATAATGGCGAAAACGCAGACGATTTCGATGAGGGTGAAACCGCTTTCGCCGCATCTCTTCTTCATTGCTGCGCTTTCTTCGTCGCGCCGATCTCCCAGCTCTTGATGGCGGCGGCGTTTCCGGTTCCGCCCTCCTGTCCGCTGGAGCCGAGGGAGACGATCTCATAGGCGCCGTGATCGGAGGGAGAGCGGTAGAGGTAGGCGTGGCCCCACGGATCGTTCGGCACGCTCGCGTTCTTGAGATAGGGGCCGTTCCAGGCCGAAGCGCCGCCCGGGCGCTGCACGAGCGCCGCGAGGCCTTGCGCCGTCGTCGGATAGCGGCCGAGATCGAGAAAATACAGATCGAGCGCGCCATTGAGGCTCTCGATCTGGATCGTCGCCGCCTTGACCTTGGACTCGGAGAGATAATTCAGGACGCGCGGGCCGACGAGGCCCATGATGAGCCCGATGATCGTGATGACGACCAGCATCTCGACCAGCGTAAAGCCGGCCTCGCCCCCCCTTGCGCGCGCCGCCGGTTTGCGGGCGTCGTCCATGCGCGCCATGCGTCTTTCTCCTCTGTTCTTTCCGCCATCGCTTCCAACTACATTCATGTCGTCTCCTTATTCGCCGTGACGCCGAGCCGGCCGCTCGTCGCGCCGCTCATCCCACCATCTGGTTCACCGACATGAGCGCGGTCATGATCGAAACGATGAGGCCGCCGACGACGACGCTGATCAAGATGATGGCGGCGGGTCCGATCACCCCGACGAGCCGGTCGAGGCTGCGCTGAAGTTTTGCTTCATAATAACCGGCGATGCGTTCGGCGAGCATCGGCAGCTGTCCTGACTCTTCGCCAAGCCGCAGGGTGCGCACCGCCATCGCGGGGAGCGCCTGCGTTTTGGTGAGCGCGTCGGACAGCTTGCCGCCATGGCGCACGAGATCGACCGTCGCGCGCCACGCTTCGGAGCGGCCGGTCGTCGCCATCATGTCGGCGAGTATCCGCAACGTCGCGGTCAGCGTCACGCCGCTGGCGAGCAATATCCCCAGATTGCGGCAGAAAAGGGCGGTTCGATGGAAGCTCAAAACCCTGCCGATCAGGGGAAAATGCCCGAGCGCCTCGATGATCGCGGTTCGCACGCCCGGCCGCCGCAGCAGCAGCCACGCGGCGGTCGCAAAGACGACGAAGCCTACGCCGAGCGCTTGCGCGTGGCCCGAGAGGAAATCGGAGAGCGACAAAAAGCCGGACACGACTGGGTCGAGCTTGGCATGGAAGTCGCGCAGCACGCCTGCGAACTGCGGCAGCACGAAGGTGAGGAAGAAGGTCAGGACGGCGGCGGCGGCGCTGAGCACGAAAGCCGGGTAGCGCAAGGCGTCCGAGACTTTCCGGCGCAGCGCCTCGGCGCGGGTGCGCTCCATCGCCAGCGCTTCGAGGACGGGGACGAGATTGCCGGCCGTCTCGCCGACCCGCACGAGCGCGACATACATCGGCGGAAACAGCGCCGGGTGATGCGCCAGCGCATCGGCGAAACTCTCGCCGCCGAGGATCGCCGACGTGATCTTCGCGATGGTCGGGCGCAGGCGTCCGGCGTCGGCGTCCGTGGCGACAAGTTCAAGCGCTTCGTTGATGCGGGCGCCGGTCTTGAGCAGCAGCCCGAGGTCGCCGGTGAAGAACGTCACATCCTCGAAGCGCGGGCTGGCGGTCAGCTCCAGGGTCCAGCGCGAACGCGCCTCGCCGCCGTCGTCGCGGACCGTCTCGATCGGGATGAGGCCGAGATATTCGATGCGAAGCGCGACTTCGGACGCGCTCGCGGCCGTGATCGAGCCGCTCACCACCTCGCCGGTCTTGGTCAGGGCGGAATAGCGAAAATTCAGCATGGCCCAAATCTCAGCATGTCCAAAATCGCGGTCTGCCCTTATACGCCTACCGTATCGTCGTGACGCGGAGAACTTCGGCTGTCGATGTGACGCCCGCACGACATTTGGCGACGGCGTCGTCGACCATCGTCGTCATGCCGGACCGGCGCGCGGCGAGGTCGATCTTATGCGCGTCCGCCTGCGGCCCGACGAGGTCGTAGGCCTCGCCCCTCAGTTCGAGAATTTCGAAAATTCCATTGCGGCCGCGATAGCCGACGCCGCCGCAGCGCTCGCAGCCGACCGGCTGATGGACGCAGTCATCCGCCTTGAGGCCGAGCGCGCTGAGGCGCGGATCGGCCGCGATATCCTCGTCCGTGAGGCGCGTCTTCACCTTGCAGCGGTCGCACAGCACGCGCACGAGGCGCTGCGCGATGACCGCGCGGAGCGTCGACTTGAGGAGGAAGCCTTCGACGCCGAGATCGAGCAGGCGCGGGATGGCGGCGGCCGCCGATTCGGTGTGCAGCGTGGTCAGCACGAGATGGCCCGTCAGCGCCGCGTTGACGGCGATATTCGCGGTCTCGGCGTCGCGCACCTCGCCCACCATGATGACATCTGGATCCTGGCGCACGAAAGCGCGCATCGCGGTGGCGAAAGTGAGACCGATCGCGGGCTTGACCTGGCTTTGATTGATGCCCGGGATCTCATACTCGACCGGGTCCTCGATGGTGAGGATTTTGCGCGAAGGCTGGTTCAGCAGCGACAGCATGGTCGCGAGCGTCGTGGTCTTGCCGCTGCCGGTCGGGCCGGTGATGATGATCATCCCGTGCGGCAGCTGCAAAAGCTGGGTCATGATCTTGTCATCGCTTGCGGATAGGCCGAGCCTTGCGACGTCGAGCAGGCCGCGGTCTTGCGGCAGCAGACGCAGCACCGCGGATTCGCCATGCTGCGTCGGCATGGTGGCGACGCGGATGTCGATATCGGAGCGGGCGATGCGCTGGCGGGCGGCGCCGTCCTGCGGCAGTCGCCGTTCGGCGATGTTGAGGCCGGCGAGTATTTTGATGCGCGAGATCAGCGCCTGCGGCGGCGCGTCCGCCGGCGCGGGCACTGCGCGCAACAGGCCGTCGATGCGCATGCGCACGGTCAGGCCGTTGCGGAAGGGTTCGATATGAATGTCGCTGGCGCGCAGCTCCACGGCTTTTTCAAGCAGACCGTTGACGGCGCGCACGACCGGCGCGCCGCTGGCGAGATCGCGCAGGCTCTCGATGTCGTCGTCGGCGCCTGCGCCTCCGCGTTGCGCGTCCCGCGGCGCGGCCTCATCGGCGCCAAGACGCTCGCCGAGAACGATCGCGATATCCTCGAAAGAGGCGACCGCGACGGCGACCTCGGCGCCGAGCACGATCTCCGCCGCGCGCACAGCCGCGCGATCGCCGGGATCGGCGACGGCGAGCCTGAACGCGCCGTCCGGGGCGCGGAAAGGAAACACCGCGGTCTCGCGCAGGAAGCGCGGCGAGAAGCGGTCGGTCAACGCTTTCGCCGCGACGAGGTCAGGCAGGCTCAAGCGCATCATGCCATAAAAATGCGCGACTTCATCGGCAAAGCCGCTTGCGGAGAGATCCGTGGCCTCCCAAAGCTTGCGAAGCGTTGGCTCTTCGTTCGTCTCGTTCGAAATGAAAGAGGCCGGCGTCGAGTCGGACGACAAATATTTCCTGTCGATCAGATGCTGCGCGAACTCGTCCAGAAGGTTGGGATTCATGGCCTGGCGCCTGGCGATGGAGAACTGGCGATGGAGAACTGACGATTGAGAACCGGTCGGCTACGTTGCAAAGCGTGCGTAAGGTCGCCAGTAACGGAACTTGATCGACGTTGTTGGCATATTGACTTGACCTCTACCTTGGAATTAGCGACATACCATATTAGAGTCAAACCAACACAGAAGAGTCAAACGCCGACTTTATTTGGCCCCGGCCCCTGGATTCGCGTCACTGAGCGTTTTTTGTTCGAGTAGGGTTATTGTTCCAGATTCAGTGCCGCGCCAAAGTTTATCTTTCGAGCCGTACGGTTTCGGCCGCGCTGCTCGTTTGCGTCGCCGTTTTCGCCGCATCCTGCTCGCAGATGCAGCAGCAGCCCCTGATCGGCGGCGGCAATGAATTGCCTGACGCCATCGACAAGGTCCGCGGACTCGACCTCACGCCGCGATTTCCCAAATCGGTCGAGACCGTCAACACCGGAGCGCAGGGGGCCGACCGGCCCGCGATTTATTATGGCGGCGACGCGACAGGGGCCGTCCAGACGGCGGCCGGCCCGCAGGGCGGCGGGGCCGGCGCAGCGGGCGGCGGGGCCGGGGCCGGCGCAGCGAGCGGCGAAGGCGTCGATCTGAACTTCGACAATGCGCCGGTGACGGCGGTCGCCAAGGTCATCCTCGGCGACATTCTCA
Organism: Methylocella sp.; assembly: GCA_052146775.1. Taxonomy (GTDB): domain Bacteria; phylum Pseudomonadota; class Alphaproteobacteria; order Rhizobiales; family Beijerinckiaceae; genus Methylocapsa. The sequence continues at coordinate 9,489 of JBKQMI010000007.1, forward strand.
GCGTCGGCTATTCGGTGGACCCCCGCGTTCAGGGCACGATCACGCTGTCGTCGGGACGCCCGGTGCCGAAATCGAGGCTGCTGTTCGTGCTCGAAAGCGCGCTGCGCGCCAGCAATGCGGTGCTGGTGCATGATGCCGGCGGCTATCGCATCATCCCGATCGACGACGCCGTCGGCAACGGCGGAGCGGACCGCACGAGGTCGAGCGAGCGGACCGAGCCCGGCTATGGGCTGACGGTCGTTCCGGTCCAGCACGTCTCCGTGCAGACGATCATGAAACTGCTCGATGGCTTTGCGACCCGGCCCGGCTCCATCCGCGCCGATTCGGGAGGCAACCTCATCCTCATCGTCGGCAATGGCGTCGAGCGGAGCACCGCCGTCGACACCATTTTGAGCTTCGATCAGGATTGGATGCACGGCCAGTCGGTCGGTATTTTCCCGATAAAAAACACGACCCCTGAACCTGTGGTCGCGGAGCTTGAGAAGATTCTCGACTCCGGCGAAGCGGGCCTCAGCCAGAATATGGTCAAGTTTCAGCCGATCGCCCGCTCCAATGCGATTTTGGTGGTGGCGCGCAAGCCCGAGCTGCTGCAGGCGGCGGCGACCTGGATCGCCCGCCTCGACGGTTCGTCGGCGGCGAGCACCGGCGTCAAGGTCTACCGGGTCCGTTACGGCGAGGCCAAACAGATCGCCAAACTGCTGAATGACCTGTTCACCGGCGGCGCCGGCGGCGGCCTCGATTCGGCCGCCAATCAACTCGCGCCGGGTTCAGGCTCTTCGATTCTTGGCGGAACGGGCGGAGCGGGCGGAGGCGGGGGATTGAACGCTGGATTGGGCGGAGGGGCCCCATCGTCAGCCTCGGGCGCCGGCGGCGCCGCTGGCGGGGGCCTTGGAGCGGGCCTTGGAGCGGGAGGCAATGCCAGCGCGGGCGGCGCTGCAGGCGGATTGGGCGCATCGGGCCAGGGACAAAACAATCCGTTTGGCTCTCTAGGCGGCTCGCCCGCGAGTTCGGAGGCCGAAGCCTCCTCGGGGGCGGGCGGCGGGGGCGGCAAGGGACCGGCCCTTTTGCCCGGCGTCAGGATCATGGCTGACGTTCCGAACAACTCCGTTGTGATCTATGCGAACCAGCAAAGCTATCGCGTCATCGAGAAAGCGCTGGAGCAGCTCGACCGTCCAAAGCTGCAGGTCGCCATCGATACGACGATCGCTGAGGTCAGCCTGAACGACACGTTGAGTTATGGCGTGCAGTTCTTCCTCGGACATACCCTCGCCAGCGCGTCCAGCAGCACCGGCGCAACGACAACGACCACCGTCACCAACACCCCGGTGAATGGCGTCATCAATTCGGCGTCGTCGGGGGCGCCGGGCGCGTCTTTGCCCGGGTTCAATGTCATGCTCGGCAACAGTCTGACGCCGAACGTCGTCATTAGCGCTTTGCACCAATACACCAATGTCAAGGTTCTCTCCAATCCCTCTCTCGTCGTGGTCGACAATCAAGTGGCGACCCTGACGGTCGGCGATCAGATCCCGGTCACGACAGGCAGCGCAAACATCTTGAACTCCGCGACGGCGTCGTCGAACACCGTTTTCAACTCGATCAATTATGAAAATACCGGCATCATTCTGCGCGTGCAGCCGCGGGTCAACTTCAACGGCAACGTGACGCTCGACATCGATCAGGAAATCAGCGAGTGCAAAAACTGCGCAGGGGGCGTGAACCTGACGCCGACGATTTCCGACCGTCATGTCAAGAGTTCGATCGTCGTCGCGGACGGCCAGACTGTCCTGCTCGCCGGCCTCATTCAGGATAATGGCAATCTGACGAAGTCCGGCATTCCGGGCCTCGACCAGATTCCCGTCATCGGCAACGCGTTCAACAATAGCGCCAACAATTTGATCTCACGCACCGAACTCATCATCTTCATCCGGCCGCAGGTCATCCACGATGGCGTCGACGCCTCTCTGGTCGCAGAGGAGCTGCGCTCCAAATTGCGCGGCGAGAAGGTCGGCAGCATCTATCCGACGGGGGCCGTGACGCCTGTGCCGACGCGCGCGCTGCAGCAGTTGAACCAGCAATGATCCAGCGGCCTGCGGCTTCGGGCGAGGTTCTGACAGTGGGCGCAGGGAGCGAATCCGGATGGGTCAAGCCCGGCTGGCTCAAAACCGCCGGGCTCGCCGTCCTTGCCTGCGCCATGGCGGGGGCGAGCCTCGCCGCCGCGCGCGGGGCGTCCGGCTGGCTCGGCGCGGCGCTGGCGCTTTTGATGCTCGCCATCGCCATTGTCGACGCGCGCAGTCTGCTGATTCCAAACCGGCTCAGTCTCGCGGCCTTTCTGCTCGCGCTCGCCAACGCCGCCAATTGCGCATCGTCAGGGTTTTGGCCCGCGTTTTGGCCGGAGGCGGCGCAAGCCGTCGGCGTCGCCATGATTCGGGCGGCGGTCCTCGGCCTCGCCTTTCTCGCCTTGCGCGCGCTCTATTTTCGCCTTCGGGGGCGCGAAGGGATCGGGCTCGGCGACGTCAAACTCGCGGCGGTCGCCGGCGCCTGGCTCGACTGGCCCATGATGCCGGTCGCGGTCGAGATCGCCGCGCTCGCGGGGCTATCCGTCTATGCGCTTGGCCGGTTAGCGGGGCGGCGCCGCTTCAGCGCCGCGGCGCGGCTGCCGTTCGGCTTGTTTTTCGCGCCGGCGATCTGGTTCTGCTGGCTCGTCGAGGCCGGCGTTTTTGAGTCTTGAGGGCGTCCATGGCGATCGGAAGGCTACGTTTTCGTTGGGCGAGAGATGGCGGGCCGCTTGCGCGCCGCTGGCGCCGCGCGGCGATGGTTCTCCTGTTCGCCGCGCCATTGCCGGCTCTCGCCGCGGACCGTTTGCGCCAGGGCATCGCCGCCTCCGCCGCCCATGAATATGTCCGGGCCGCCGAGATCTTTCTTCCGCTCGCCACAGCGGGCGATGCGCGGGCGCAATCCTTTCTCGGTTTCATGTATGCGCACGGCCAGGGCGTGCCGCAGAATTATATAGTTTCGGCCGGCTGGTACCGCTGCGCCAGCGATCAGGGCCTCGCCGACGCGCAGTTTATGCTCGGGCTGATGTACGATAAAGGGCAGGGCGTTCCCCAGGATTATGTGCAGGCCTATGTCTGGCTGAACCTCGCGGTTGCCGGCGCCGGTCCCCAACGCGAGCAATGGGTCAAGATTCGCGACGCCGTCCTTTCGAAGCTGACGCTGCTGGAGCGCCAGACCGCCCAGACGCTCGCCTTCACCGCGCCGCCGGTGCGGCCTTGCCTGCCGATCCGCTTCGGCTATTGACGCCCGCCCCTCCGCGCTTTGACTCAAATCCCGCGGATGGGTATAGGGCTTGGGCGACTCTAGGCGCGTCATGCGCGCGGGTGTAGCTCAATGGTAGAGCAGCAGCCTTCCAAGCTGAATACGAGGGTTCGATTCCCTTCACCCGCTCCATCTTTCACCCGGTTTGTTCCGGCGACTCCACCGCCTGCAAGCGAGAAGCCATCGGCGCTGGCGGCGATCGTCCGCGCCTTGGAGCAAGGCCTGGCCACATGTGGCGGCCCTACAACGGCGTGCAGCATTATTTCACCGTTGCAAGTATATAGGGCGCAGAATCGCCAAATTAGAATAGTAAGAAAATAGACTTCTTGCGAACGCTTGCGCTTTCGTATTAGCAAGTATTCACACGGGCTGATCGGCGCGACGGACGGAGGTGGGGATGCGCGAACCTTGCATATTTGCCCGAGACGCGCGGCGCGGATGGCGCTTCGCCGCGGTGGCCGCGGCCTTGATGGCGTCGGGCGGCCGCGCCCGCGCGGCGGACGCGGAGGCGAAGCCGCCAGAGGCCGCGCCTGCGCCCACCTTATGTGATGGGCAGCCCTCGATCTCCGGCAGCGTTCCGGTGCTGGGCGATTGGAAGAAGGCGCTCTGCGAACGTGGCTTCAATCTGCAGGTGAATTTCATCGACGAGGTGTTCGGCAATCCGACGGGTGGCGTGAAACAGGGCGCGCGCTACGAGCAACGGCTCGAACTCGGCCTCGACGGCGACATGGAGACGATCGCCGGGATCAAGGGTCTGACCTTCCACGTCAACTCCTACGCCATCGCGGGCCAGAGCCTGTCGACCTATAATCTCTATAACTATTCCTCGATCACCTTTATCGCCGCGCATCCGGCATGGCTGCTGTTCGAGGCCTGGGCCGAGTACAAGTTTCTCGACGACAAGCTGTCCATCCGCGCCGGCCAACTCGCCGCCGACAGCGACTTCTTCATCAGCGAACTGGGCCAGCTCTATCTCAACGCGACTTATGGCTTCCCGAATCTCTTTGCGGATGATCTTCCAGGCGGCGGTCCCGCTTATCCCTTCGCGACGCCGGGCGTCCGCGTCAAGATTTACGCGAGCGACCAGTTGAACTTTGTGGCGGCCGTCTTCAATGGCGACCCAACTGGCGCAGGATTTACCGGCGCAAATTACGCGAAGGATCCGTCGGGGACCGACTTCCGGCTGAAGGATCCGCCATTCGTCATCGGCGAGGTGCAGTACGCCTATAATCAGGACAAGGATTCGACGGGGCTCGCGGGAAAGATCAAATTCGGCGGCTGGTATCACTTCGGCAATTTCAACGACCAGCATTTCGGGTTTGACGGCGTGTCGCTGGCCGACCCCGACAGCGAGGGCAAGGCGCTGACTCATAGCGGCGACTACAGTCTTTACGGGGTGATCGACCAGATGCTCTGGCGTCTACCCGGCGATGATCCGAAGAAGGGGATCGGAGCCTTTGCGCGCGTGAGCGCCGCGCCGACCGACCGCAATCTGATACACTTCTATGCCGATGGCGGCGTCAATTTCATGGGGCTCTGGAGCCAGCGGCCGGACGACCAGTTCGGCGTCTCGGCCGCCTATACCGAAGTGTCTCCCGCGGTTAACGCGCTTGACGCCGAGACAGCGGCCTTCAAGGGCGAGAAGCTGCCCGCGCGCGACTACGAGTTGCTTCTGGAGGCGACATATCAGGCGCAGATCATGCCCGGCTGGACGGTCCAGCCCGATTTCGAATATGTCTTCCATCCCGGCGGCGGGGCCGTCAATCCGCTGAACCCGGCGAGCGGCCGAATTCCGGACGCAGCGGTTTTCGGCATCCGCACCACGGTGCAATTCTAGAGTTTTTGCATGAAGCGGAAGCCTCGCTTCGGTCGCGCTCTCGTCGAAGAATCGTTTGGAAGAATCGTTTGATGGTGGAAAGCATGGCTCTCTGCCTTTGACGTCGCCTGTCATCGCAGAGAATAGGGAAGCGCCTCCAAAGCGCGGCCCGCCGCATCAGGACACCCCGCCCGATGTTTCTGCTTTGACGTCCGGTGACGCCAGGTTTCCTGGCTCGTGGGGGGCCGCGCCGTCCCCACCCCATGCGGCCCAGTGGCGATGTGGAGACGGCTCGCCGTTTACAATTGCGGGGCGTTTACGGTTGCGGGCGCAGCCGCGGCATCGGACGTTTTCGTCCGCACCGCGTTCCCTTTTGATCCCCGAGGAGAACCATCAGCTGAAACTTAAGGCCCATTCGGCCGACCGGTCACCCGGTTGGGGCGTCCGTTTTCGCCGGACGCCTCCGCGCGTTGACGCGGCGCCCGCTCCGGGGCTAAGTCCGGCGACGGAGAGAGCATGGGCGCCGCGGACGTCATCATCGAAACAATTGGCCGTTGCGGCGCGATCACCCTGAACCGGCCGGCGGCGCTGAATTCGCTTGATCTCGCTATGGTGCGCGCCATCGCCGGCGCGCTCGATCTTTTTGAAAACGACGCCGCCATCCGGTGCGTGCTGATCCAGGCGGCGGGGGAGCGGGCGTTTTGCGCGGGCGCCGATATCCGCGCGCTCTACGAATTGGGCAAGGCCGGGCGCCGCGACGCGCAGCTTGACTTCTTCCGGGCTGAATATCGCTTGAACCGCCGCATTAAGCTCTATCCGAAACCGACGATCGCGCTGGTCGGGGGAATCGTCATGGGCGGCGGCGCCGGCCTTTCCGTCCATGCGACACACTGCGTCGCCGGCGAGACTCTCGATTTCGCGATGCCGGAGGCGGGGATTGGCTTTTTCCCCGACGTCGGCGCGACCTTCTTCCTGCCGCGCCTGCCGGGGCGCTTTGGCGCATATCTCGCCTTGACGGGCGCGCGCATCGGCTGCGGCGACGCCCTTGCGCTTGGTCTTGCCTCCGCACACGTCGCTTCGTCGCGTCGCGCGGCGCTGATCCAAAGTCTGATCGATGGCGAAGACGCCGCGGCGGCGATCGGCGCGCAGGCGAGGCCGGCGCCGCCCTCGGCGCTGATCGGAAGACGGCCATTCATCGACCGATGTTTCGCCGCGCCGACGGTCGCGGCGATCGTCGCCAACGTCGCAGCGGAAGGCGGCGTTTTCGCAAGTGAGACCCGCGCCGCTTTGGCGGCGAAATCGCCGACGAGCCTGGCGATCGCCCTGCGGCAGATGCGGATCGGCGCCGGCCTTTGCATTGACGAGGCGCTGCGCACCGAATTTCGCATCGCCGCGCGCATTCTTGAAGGGGCCGACTACTATGAGGGCGTTCGCGCGGCGATCGTCGACAAGGACCGTCGCCCGCGCTGGCGCCCCGACGCCGTCGATGCGGTGAGCGAGGCCGAGATCGACGCCTATTTTGAGCCGCGCGCGGAGGAGCTGACCTTTTCCGCCACGGATGGCGCGCGATGAAAATCTTGCGCGGCTCCGAGAAGATCGCGGAACGCGGCGATTCCGGCGCCGCCATCCGGCTCGGCGATTCGGGCGAGGGCGGCGAGAAAAACGCCTGGGGCCTTGTCCTCGTCGTGTTCATGCGTCTGCTGGCGGCGCTCTGCGTGGCGCAGGGCCTGTCCCAGTGGAGCGCCGTGCTGCTGCCGCACCGGCCCTTGTTCGACACGGTGACGCCGGACTGGGGCGCGGCCGTCATTTTTTTTGCGATCCTCGATCTCCTCGCGGCGGTCGGGCTATGGCTCGCGACTCCCTGGGGCGGCGTGCTCTGGCTGTTCCGCTCGGTTGCGCAAATCTTCGTGGCTCTGACGATTCCATCGTTTTTCGGCCCCGTCTGGATCGCCGCCAATTGCGTCCTGATCCTCGCCTATTTCGCGCTGACCTTGCTCGCGGGCCGCCCAGACGTGAATTTCAGGCTGAGGCGGCGCAAATGAGCCGTGCGCCTGCTGCGAAGTCCTGAGCGGATTGTGCATGGCGCCCACGCGAGCGCTCTTTACAACCTCGCCAGCAGCCATCAAGCTCGCAGCGGTCAGGCGGCCCGCGACCGTCGATCCGCGCGGCCCTGCGGCGCCGGCGTTTCGGCCGCGGTCATGCCCGCGTCATGCAAAGTCATTACCTTCCGGCGGCTTTTGCTGGCGGCTTTCCGAGCGAGGACGAAAACAGTGAACGCGCAGGCGGAGGATCCAGGATCGGCCGAGGTCAAGCGGGCCGGCGATTCAAGACGCGCCCCGAGAGTGGGCGGGCCGGTCGATCAAGGCGCCTCCGATGAGCCCGGCTCCCCCCAAGCTGATGCGCGGACCGACGAGAAGCCGGCCGCGGACGGAGAAATGGCCATGAGCAGCGACATTGCCGCCCTGAGGTCAGGCGAAGACGGCGAGCCTTCGATCGCAAACGAAGGCGGCGGCGTGGAGTTTTCCGGCGACCCGGCGCGAATGGCGCACCGCTTCATCAATCGCGAACTTTCCTGGCTCGAATTCAACCGGCGGGTTTTGCAGGAGGCCTCCAACCGGAATCATCCTCTCCTCGAACAATTGCGCTTTTTGTCCATCTCGGCGACCAACCTCGATGAGTTCTTCATGGTTCGCGTTGCCGGCTTGCGCGGACAGGTGCGCGCGGGCGTGATGACGCCATCCGAGGACGGCATGACCCCGACCCAGCAGCTGGCGCGGATCCGGGAGCGGGTGAGCCTGCTCGCCGTCGAGCAGCTGCGCCGCTGGCGCGAACTGCGTCAGGAGCTGAGCGGCGTCGGCGTAACCTTGCTCGATCCGCCGGAACTCGACGCTGCCGACAAGGCCTGGCTCGAACAATATTTCATTACCCACGTCTTTCCGGTCCTGACGCCGCTCGCGGTCGATCCGGCGCATCCATTTCCGTTCATTCCGAATTTCGGCTTCACCATCGCCCTTGAACTTGTCGGACCGGTCGAACGCAAGATCTCGAAGGCGCTGATCCGGCTGCCGGCGAAGATCCAGCGCTTCATCCGGTTGCCGGACGAAGGAGACGACCGGCGCCAGCGTTTCGTTGCGCTGGAGAACGTCATCGGCATGTTCACGCGAAGCCTGTTTCCGGGCTACAGCGTGCGTGGGCACGGACTTTTCAGGGTCATTCGCGACAGCGATCTCGAAGTTGAGGAGGAGGCCGAGGATCTCGTCCTGCTGTTTGAGAGCGCCTTGAAGCGCCGTCGCCTCGGATCGGTGATCCGGCTCGAATTCGACAGCATGATGCCGGAGGAGCTGCGCGCCTTCGTCGCCGAAGAGCTCGCCGTCGAGCCGGATGAGGTGTTCATTCTCGACGGCATGCTGGCGCTGAACGAAACCTCGGAGATCGTCGGCCTCGACCGCCCGGAGCTGAAGTTCAAACCCTATAATCCGCGCTACCCGGAGCGTCTGCGCGACAATGGCGGCGATTGTTTCGTCACCATCAAGCAGAAGGATCTCGTCGTTCATCACCCTTACGAATCCTTCGACGTCGTCGTTCAGTTTCTCAATCAGGCCGCGATCGATCCCAATGTCGTCGCCATCAAGCAGACGCTTTACCGCACGTCGGCGAACAGCCCGATCGTTCGCGCGCTGATCGACGCCGCCGAAGCCGGCAAGGCGGTGACGGCGCTCGTCGAACTCAAGGCGCGCTTCGACGAGGCCGCCAATATTCGTTGGGCGCGCGATCTCGAACGCGCCGGCGTGCAGGTGGTGTTCGGCTTCATCGAACTGAAGACGCACGCCAAACTGTCCATGGTCGTGCGGCGCGAAGGAGGCGGCCTCTCGACCTATTGCCACGTCGGAACCGGCAACTATCATCCCATAACCGCGAAGATTTACACCGACATCTCGTTCTTCACCGCCGATCCCGCGATCGGCAGAGATGTGTCGCGAATCTTCAATTACATTACCGGCTACGCCGAGCCCGAAGGTCTCGAACTGATGTCCGTCTCGCCGATTTCGATCAAATCGCGCCTGCTCCAGGACATCGAGGAGGAAATCGCGTTTGTGAAGGCGGGCAAGCCCGGCGCGATCTGGGCGAAATGCAACTCGCTCGTCCATCCCGAAATCATCGACGCCTTTTACGCGGCGAGCCAGGCCGGCGTGAAGATCGATCTCGTCGTGCGCGGCATCTGCTGCCTGCGGCCGGGGGTGCAGGGCCTGTCTGAAAATATCAGGGTCAAGTCGATCATCGGCCGCTTCCTCGAACATGCGCGGATCTATTGCTTCGGCGGCGGCTATGGGCTGCCGCATTCGAAGGCCAAGGTCTACATCTCCTCGGCCGACCTGATGCAGCGCAACCTTGACCGCCGCGTCGAGGCGATGCTGCCGATTCTCAATCCGACCGTGCATGAGCAGGTGCTCGATCAGATCATGGTCGCCAATCTCATCGACAATCAGCAGAGCTATAGGGTCTTGCCTGACGGCTCCAGCGCGCGCATACAGGCGCCGCCGGATGAAGAACCTTTCAACGCGCATTCATACTTCATGACCAACCCAAGTCTGTCAGGCCGTGGAAAATCACTTAAGACGTCAAGCCCCAAAACCCTGTTCAAGCGTCTGGACGGTCGCTGAAGCGCCGATGGACCTAATCCCTCGCGAATCTTTCGAAGGCGCTCGCGAAAGCGCGCCCGTCAAACAGCCGATCGCCATTGTCGATATCGGCTCGAATTCGGTTCGGCTCGTCGCCTATGAGGGCTTAAGTCGTTCGCCGCGCCAGATTTTCAACGAGAAATCCCTGTGCGCTCTCGGCAATGGCGTGGCGTTGACGGGCAAATTGCCGAAGGCCGGCATCGACAAGGCGCTCGCCGCCTTGCGCCGCTTCAGGACGATGAGCGAAATCCTGCAGGTCGGAGAACTGCATGTTCTCGCGACCGCCGCGGCGCGCGACGCCTCGAACGGCCCCGAATTCGTCGAGGCGGCCAGCCACGCCATCGGCGCCCCGATCTCGCTGTTGTCGGGCGCGCGGGAAGCCGAGCTTTCCGCGCATGGGGTCGTCTCCGGGATCTACAGGCCCGATGGCGTCGTCGGCGATCTTGGCGGCGGCTCGCTCGAACTGATCGACGTCAAGGGCGCGCAGCTGGGCAAGGGCGCGACCCTGCCGCTCGGCGGCCTGACGCTGATGGACGCCTCCAACAATTCGCCCCGCGCGGCGGTCAAGATCGCGCGCGAGGCTTTGGCGGGCTCGCGCATCGTCGAACGCGTCGCCGGGCGCACATTCTACGCTGTCGGCGGCACCTGGCGCGCGCTCGCAAAATTGCACATGCGCCAGCGCCATTATCCGCTGACCGTGATGCACGGCTATGTCATCCCTTCCGGGGACGCCGCCGATTTCGCCGGCATCGTCGAGCGGGTGAATACCGAGACGCTGATCTCGATCGAGGCGGTCAGCGCCCAGCGCCGTCCGCTGCTGCCTTATGGCGCATTGGTGCTCGACGAGATCATTCGCCGGGCGATGCCGAAGGAGATCATGATCTCGACCGCCGGCGTGCGCGAGGGTCTGCTTTACGAAATGCTCGATCAGGCGCAGCGGCGGACAGATCCTCTGATTGTCGCGGCCTCCGAAGCCAACCTCCAGTTTTCCCGCGCGCCCCGCCATGCCGAGGATCTGTGCGACTGGACAGATCGCTTCATGCGGTCGACTCATCTTGAGGAAACCATTGAAGAAAAGCGATTACGCCACGCGGCCTGCCTGCTCGCCGACGTCAACTGGCGCGCGCATCCCGACTATCGCGGCGAGGAGAGCCTCAACCTCGTCGAGAACACGGCGCTGACCGCGATCGATCATCCGGGCCGCGCCTTTCTCGCCCTGACCATGGCCTATCGCTATCTCGGCCTTGACGACGACGAGGTCAGCCCGCAGATCCGGGCGCTGGCTTCGGCGCGCATGCTGGACAGAGCGCGCATCGTCGCCGCCGCGATCCGCCTCGCCTACCTCATCTCGGCTGCGATGCCGGACGTTCTGGCGCGGACGCCCGTCGTCTGCGTCAAGAGCAAGGTGGTGCTGACGCTCCCGTCCGACCTCGCCGATCTCGCCAGCGACAGGCTTTATAACCGGGTCAAGCAGCTCGCGCGCTTGATCGGACGCGACGCGGTCATCACGGTGGCCGGGTGACCTGGGACGAGGTGGTAAAGATCGCTTCGGGGATGTGACGATTTCGACCTCGTATGGAACGCTGGCGCTGAAGGTCAAAGGCAAGCTTCCGACCCGCCTGCGGCGGGAGGACGACAGTCTGGTGCTCCTCGACGTCCCTGTCGAGGAATGGGAGATGCTGATCGCGGCGGAACCCCCGCATTTTTCATGCGACGCCGCACTGTGACGGCTACCCGTCGGTGCGCGCCTTCCTGGAGCGGCGCTGGCGCAACATCGCATCGAAGCGCGCGCTGTCCCGCTTCGACGGGCGAGAGTGACCGAGCAAAGGCCGCGCCCTTATTCAGCGACCTGCTCGGGCGAAGCTTCGCGCTCCTGCGCGGCCCCCTGCGCGGCCTCGCGCGCCGCCTCCTGCGAGGCTTCCTGCCATTCCAGCGTGACGACCCGTCCGTGCTCGACGGTCAGCGCGAGGCGGCCGTGCTTCAGCTCCAGCGCCTTGACGCCGAAAAGCTCGCGCCGCCAGCCCTGGAGGGCCGCGACATCGGCCTTGTCGTCCGCCGCGATCGCCTCAAGATCCTCGACGGTGGCGATCATCTTGCTGGCGACCCCATGGCTTTCGCTGACCTGCCGCAGCAGCACTTTCAGCAGTTCGACGGCCGCGCCATTGCCGCCGGAGCGGCGCTCGCGCTCCAGTTTCGGCAATGTTTTGGGGTCGCGGGCGAGGCCGCGCTCGATCGCCGCCAGAATGTCGATCCCGGCGCGCGACCGCTCCATGCCGCGCGGAAATGCGCGTAAATTGCCGAGCGCCTCCGCCGTCCGCGGCGCGGCGAGGGCGAGTTCGATCAGCACATCGTCCTTCAGGATGCGCGAGCGCGGCACGTTGCGCGCCTGCGCCTCCGCCTCGCGCCACCCGGCCACATCCATCAGCACGGCGAGGTCGCGCGGCTTGCGGACGCGGTTGCGGAAGCGCTCCCACGCATTGTCCGGATGCTGTTCATAGGTCGAGGGCGACGTTAAGAGCGCCATCTCGTCGGCGAGCCAGGCGAGGCGCCCGGTCTGCTCCAGCTTGCGGCGCAGGTGAAGGTAGATATCGCGCAGCCAGGTTACGTCGGCGATGGCGTAGTCAATTTGCGCCGGCAGCAGCGGGCGCCGCGACCAGTCGGTGAAGCGCGAGGATTTGTCCAGCGAGACCTTGGCGACGGTCTGCACGAGATCGCCATAAGAGACCTGATCGCCAAAGCCGCAGACCATAGCGGCGACCTGGGTGTCGAACAGGGGCGCGGGAATCAGCTTGGAGAGGTTCCAAATAATTTCAAGATCTTGCCGCGCCGCGTGAAACACTTTTGTGAGCTTTTCATCGGCCATCAGCGCGAACAGAGGCGAAAGATCCAGCCCTTCGGCCATGGCGTCGATCGCCACCGCTTCTTCGGGCGAGGCGAGCTGCACGACGCAAAGCCTTGGCCAGAACGTCGTTTCGCGCAAAAACTCGGTGTCGACCGTTACGAAGGGATGGGCTGCAATGCGGCGGCACGCCTCCGCGAGGGCGTCGGTTGTCGAAATCAGGCTCATGGCAATTAGATAGAGGAAAGCCGGGCCGCCCGCCATAGGGCGAAGCGCCAAGTTGCGACATTCGCGCAGGCGACTTCTTCGCCGAGGTGAGGCGGACACGCGCCACAGCCTTGACAGAAACCGCCGCCCATGCGGTTGTCCGCGCCATCTTCCCTCATGGTTTTGACGATCACATGCACCGCTACCGTACCCATAGCTGCGGCGACCTCCGCGAATCGGACGCCGGCGAAACGATCCGGCTCTCCGGCTGGTGCCATCGCATCCGCGATCACGGCGGCGTTCTGTTCATTGATCTGCGCGATCACTACGGGATCACGCAATGCGTCGCGGACCCTGATTCCCCGGCTTTCGCTCTCGCCGAAAAATTGCGCTCCGAATGGGTCGTGCGCATCGACGGAATCGTCCGCAAGCGCCCTGCCGGCACCGAAAATGCCGAGATGCCGACCGGCCTCGTTGAAGTCTATGTGACCGAAATCGAGGTGCTGGGGCCCGCGGCGGAATTGCCGGTGCCCGTTTTTGGCGACCAGCCCTATCCCGAGGATATGCGGCTGCGCTACCGGTTCCTTGATCTCCGCCGCGAAAAACTGCACCGGAACATCATGCTGCGCGGCGAAATCATCGATTCGCTACGCGCCCGCATGAAGGCGCAAGGTTTCTTCGAGTTTCAGACGCCGATCCTGACCGCGTCGAGCCCCGAGGGCGCGCGCGATTTCCTCGTGCCCTCGCGTCTGCACCCCGGCAAATTCTACGCGCTGCCGCAGGCGCCGCAGCAGTTCAAGCAGCTTCTCATGGTCGCAGGCTTCGACCGCTATTTCCAGATCGCGCCCTGTTTTCGCGACGAAGATTTGCGCGCCGACCGCAGCCTTGAGTTCTATCAGCTCGACATCGAGATGAGCTTCGTCACGCAAGATGATGTTTTTACGACCGTTGAGCCGGTTCTACGCGGCGTCTTCGAGGAGTTCGGCAAGGGCTTTGCGGTGACGCAAAAATTCCCGAAAATCCCCTACGCCGAGGCGATGCTGAAATATGGCTCCGACAAGCCGGACCTGCGCAACCCGCTCGTCATCGCCGATGTGACGGAGGAGTTTTCGCGCGAGGATGTGAGCTTCAACGCCTTCAAGAACGTCATCAAGGCGGGCGGCGTCGTGCGCGCCATTCCGGCGACCGGGGCGGGAGCCCAGCCGCGCTCTTTCTTCGACAAGCTGAACGATTGGGCGAAAGGCGAAGGCGCGGCGGGTCTTGGCTATGTGATTTATGAAGGCGAGGCGGGGGCGCTGACCGGCAAAGGCCCGATCGCGAAATTTCTTCCGGCGGCGGTTCAGGCGACGATCGCCGAAAAAGCCGGCCTCAAGCCGGGCGATGCGGTGTTCTTCGCCTGTGACAGGCAGGACAAGGCGGAAAAGCTCGCAGGGGCCGCGCGGCTGCGCATCGGCCACGAGCTGAAACTCTCGAAGACCGGCGTTTTCGAATTCTGCTGGATCGTCGATTTTCCGATGTTCGAGTGGAACGAGGAGGAGAGCCGCATCGATTTCTCGCACAACCCCTTCTCGATGCCGAACTTCGACCACGACGCTTTCGTCGCGCTCAACGCGAGCGACAAGGAGACCATTCTCGGCATAAAGGCGTTCCAGTATGACGTCGTCTGCAACGGCTCGGAGCTTTCCTCAGGCGCCATCCGCAACCATCGTCCCGACGTCATGCGCAAGGCGTTTGCGCTCGCCGGCTATGACGAGGAGGTGCTGGAGCAGAAATTTGGCGGCATGTATCGCGCGTTCCAGTATGGCGCCCCGCCGCATGGCGGCATTGCGCCGGGCATCGACCGCATCGTCATGCTGCTCGCGGATGAGGAGAATTTGCGCGAGGTCGTGGCCTTCCCGATGAACCAGCGCGGCGAGGATTTGCTGCTCGGGGCGCCCTCAGGCGTTTCGCCGAAGCAATTGCGCGAACTCAGCATCCGGCTCAATCTGCCGGAGAAATAGCGGCTGCAGACGGCTGAAATCGCGCGAACGTCGCGGCGGCGGGCGTTGTGGCGAGTCTTTGTCATCTTGATGCGGAAAACATAGGCGCCGCGCCTGGCGCCCAACCTTCCGCGCGCGGCGATTGATTGCTATAGATCTTTCAGCCCTGTCGGCGGCTGGAAGTCTCGCCGCGCCAAAGCGGGGGACGGGCTGGTTCGACGGGCGCGAGGCGCCTCTTGTCCATATCCGCCGCGATCTATCACCTCACCCACTATAAATACGATCGCCCCGCAGCGCTCGGACCGCAGATCGTGCGGCTACGCCCCGCGCCGCACTGCCGCACGAAGATTCTGTCCTACAGCCTCAAGGTGTCGCCGCCCGATCATTTCGTGAACTGGCAGCAGGACCCGCACAACAATTGGCAGGCGCGCTTCGTCTTTCCGGAGAAGGTGAGCGAATTCAAGGTCGAGGTCGATCTGACCGTCGATCTCTCGGTCGTCAACCCGTTCGATTTCTTCATCGAACCAAACGCCGAACAGTTTCCCTTCGCCTATGAGCCTGAACTCAAAGCCGATCTCGCCCCTTATCTGCAACCTGAACCTGCTGGTCCGCATCTTTCGGCCTATCTGGCGGCGCTTTCGAAAAAGCAGGTTCACATCGTCGATTTCCTGGTCGCTCTCAACACGGGCCTGCAGAAGTCGATCCGCTATGTGATTCGCATGGAGCCCGGCGTTCAGACGCCGGAAGAGACGCTGGAGCTGGCATCTGGGTCGTGCCGCGATTCCGCCTGGACCCTCGTCCAGATCCTGCGCAATCTCGGCCTCGCGGCGCGCTTCGTCTCCGGCTATCTGATCCAGCTTCGCGCCGACATCGAGCCGCTCGAAGGACCGAAAGGCACGCAGGTCGATTTCACCGATCTGCACGCCTGGGCCGAGGTCTATCTGCCCGGCGCCGGCTGGATCGGCATGGATGCGACTTCGGGCATGTTCTGCGCCGAGGGCCATATCCCGGTCTCCGCGACGCCGCATTACTCCACCGCCGCTCCGATCTCGGGCGCCGTCGAAGGCGGCGTCGGCGTCGAGTTCGAATTCGACATGCGCGTGACGCGGGTCGCCGAGGCGCCGCGCATCACGGCGCCCTTTTCGGACGAGGCCTGGGAGAAGCTCGACGCGCTCGGCGAGAAAGTCGACGCCGACTTAAAGAAGCAGGACGTACGCCTCACCATGGGCGGCGAGCCGACCTTCGTTTCGATCGACGATTTCGAGTCGCCCGAATGGAACACGGCCGCCGTCGGACCGACGAAGCGCTCCTTCGCGGACGCGCTTATCCGCCGGGTGCGCAACCGCGTCGCTCCGGGCGGCATGCTGCACTATGGCCAGGGCAAATGGTATCCCGGGGAGAGCCTGCCGCGCTGGGGTTTTTCGCTTTATTGGCGCAAGGACGGCCAGCCGATCTGGCGAAACTCCGAGCTCGTCGATGTGGTGGGCCGTACGGTCGAGACGCAGCTGGAGAAGGCGCCGGGCGCGGCTGACATGGTCTTTACCGAGGATCACCGGGCCAAGGCCGAGGCGCTCACCCGCGGCATAGCTGAATTTCTCGGCGTCGACGACGATTGCGTCATGCCCGCCTATGAAGATCCGGCCACATGGCTCGTCAAGGAGGGCAATCTGCCGGACAATGTCGATCCGCACGATCCGAAAATCGAGGATCCTGAAGAACGCAACCGCATGATCCGCACCTATTCGCGCGGGCTGACCAAGCCGACCGGCTTCGTGCTGCCGGTGCAGCGCTGGAACGCGCCGGCCCGCATGTCGCGCGGCCTGCGCTGGGTCAGCGAGAAATGGTGCCTGCGGCGCGGCAAGCTCTTCCTCGTGCCGGGCGACTCGCCGGTCGGCTACCGCCTGCCGCTCACCTCGCTGCCGTGGGTGCCGGCGTCGGCCTATCCCTACATTCATTCGCAGGATCCGCTCGAGGAGCGCGGTCCGTTGCCCGATGCGCAAACGCTGCGGCAGCGCATCGAGCATTTCGAACGCACGACCGAGCCTTCGAGTGCGCGCCAGGATCGGGTCGAGCAGGAGATCATCGAAGGCGCGGTGAGGACCGCGCTATCCGTTGAGCCGCGCGACGGCGTGATCTGCGTCTTCATGCCGCCGGTCGAGAGGCTGGAGGATTATCTCGAACTCGTCGCCGCGATCGAGGTCGCCGCCGAGGGCATCAAGACCCCCGTTCATATCGAGGGCTATCCGCCGCCCTACGATCCGCGCATCGACGTCATCAAGGTGACGCCTGACCCCGGCGTCATCGAGGTCAACATCCAGCCCGCAGCCAGCTGGCGCGCCGCCGTCGAGACCACGAAAGGCCTCTATGAGGATGCGCGTCAGGTCCGTCTCGGCGCCGATAAATTCATGATCGACGGCCGCCACACGGGAACGGGCGGCGGCAATCACGTCGT
>JBKQMI010000008.1:0-9355 GCA_052146775.1 Methylocella sp.
TGGCTGCAGGACGCGGAGTTTTATCGCGACATGCATCTTGCCGCGGCGGACATGCTGGCGGACGGCGACCGGGGCGCCTGGCTGGATGTCGGCTGTGGGCCGGGCGTTCTGACGCGCATCGCGGCGGACAAGGGCTATGCCGCGCGAGGAATCGACCGTGACCCAAACATGGTCGGGGCCGCTCGGCGGCTCGCTGACGAACGTAATCGTCCTGCAAAATTCGAGGTCTCCGACGTAGAGACGGAGAGCGGTCGTAAAGAAAGCTATGACGTCGTTTCGGCCTCCTCGCTGCTGGTCGTGCTGTCGGACCCAGCGGCGGCGCTAAGGCGGTTGATCGCTCTCGCCAAGCCCGGAGGATCGGTGCTGATTATCGAGGCCGCTCGCGAAATGACGCGCAGGCGCGCCTTCTCGGCGGTTTGTTCGGGCGGCCTCGGTCGCCGCGCTTACATGCTGCAAGTCTGGGCCACGTTCCGCGCGGGACGCACGCTTCAAGACGCGGTTTTCGATCAGGCGGGGCTGCGCGTGACCCATCGCCCTCTTTTGGGCGGGCTCGCGCGTGCGAGCATCGTCAGGCGCGCCCGCTAGCGAGCGCGCGCCTTCCCTTCACGGCCCACGCCTGCTATCTCCCCATGAATGACCACCCACCCCATCAAAAATATTCGCAACTTCTCCATCGTCGCGCATATCGACCATGGCAAATCGACGCTCGCCGACCGGCTGATCCAGACGACTGGCGCCGTCGCCGAGCGCGACATGGTCGAGCAGGTGCTCGATTCCATGGATATCGAGCGCGAGCGCGGCATCACCATCAAGGCGCAGACCGTCCGGCTCGATTACAAGGCGCAGGACGGCGAGACCTATATCCTGAACCTGATGGATACGCCGGGCCACGTCGACTTCGCCTATGAGGTCTCGCGCTCGCTCGCGGCCTGCGAAGGTTCGCTCCTTGTCGTTGACGCGAGCCAGGGCGTCGAGGCGCAAACCCTCGCCAATGTCTATCACGCGCTCGACGCCGGCCATGAGATCGTGCCGGTCCTGAACAAGATCGACCTGCCCGCCGCCGAGCCGGAGCGCATCAAGCAGCAGATCGAGGATGTGATCGGTCTCGACGCCTCGCAGGCCGTGCTGATTTCGGCCAAGACCGGCATCGGCATCGATCTCGTGCTGGAGGCCATCGTCAACCGCCTGCCGCCGCCGCAGGGCGACGAGGCTGCGCCCCTCAAAGCCCTTCTCGTCGATTCCTGGTACGACGCCTATCTCGGCGTCGTCGTGCTGGTTCGCGTCATAGATGGAAGCCTCAAGAAGGGTCAGCGGATCAAGATGATGGGCGCCGACGCCCATTACGAGGTCGACAGGATCGGCGTGTTCCGGCCCAAGATGCAGGACGTCGCCGAGCTTGGCCCGGGCGAGGTCGGCTTCATCACCGCGCAGATCAAGCAGGTCGCCGATACCCGCGTCGGCGACACCATCACCGACGAGCGCCGGCCCTGCGCCGAGGCGCTGCCGGGCTTCAAGCCGGCGCAGCCCGTCGTTTTCTGCGGCCAGTTTCCGGTCGACGCCGCCGAATTTGAGGATCTGCGCGCCGCCATGGGGCGCCTGCGGCTGAACGACGCCAGCTTCTCCTACGAGATGGAGAGTTCGGCGGCCCTTGGCTTTGGCTTTCGCTGCGGCTTCCTTGGCCTTTTGCACCTCGAAATCATTCAGGAGCGGCTGGAGCGCGAATTCAACCTCGACCTCATCGCCACCGCGCCTTCGGTCATTTACAAAATCGTGCAGCGCGACGGCGAAATCATCGAGTTGCACAATCCGGCCGATATGCCGGACCCGACCAAGATCGAGACCATCGAGGAGCCCTGGATCCGGGCGACGATTTTAACGCCCGACGATTACCTCGGCGCGGTGCTGAAGCTCTGCCAGGAACGGCGCGGCGTGCAGGTCGATCTCAACTATGTCGGCAAGCGCGCGATGGCGGTCTACGACCTGCCGCTGAATGAAGTGGTGTTCGATTTCTACGACCGGCTGAAGTCGATCTCGAAAGGCTACGCCAGTTTCGATTACGCCATCACCGAGTATCGCGCCGGCGATCTCGTCAAAATGTCGATTCTCGTCAACGCCGAGCCGGTCGACGCGCTTTCCATGCTGGTGCATCGCGAGCGCGCGGACGCGCGGGGACGCCTGATGGTCGAGAAGCTGAAAGAGCTGATCCCGCAGCACATGTTCCAGATCCCGATCCAGGCGGCGATCGGCGGCAAGATTATTGCGCGTGAAACCGTTAAGGCTCTGCGTAAGGACGTCACAGCGAAATGCTATGGCGGCGACGCCACGCGGAAACGGAAGCTGCTCGACAAGCAGAAGGCCGGCAAAAAGAAGATGCGCCAGTTCGGCAAGGTCGAGATCCCGCAGGAGGCCTTCATCGCCGCGCTCAAGATGGATGGATGAGGGCCGGGCGCGTTGACGACGATGGCGCGCAAAGGAGGATTTAATCCATGAACGAGCAAAACATCGGGTCATCGGCGCAGCATCTGGGCGACGAGGCTTTCATGTCGGTCGCGGACCTCAAGGCTTATATCGCCGAAGTGGAGTCGGCCAAGGCCTCGCAATCCTATGGGGCTGTGGAGCGCGCGGCCCAGGCTAAGAAAGACCTCATCGACAAGCTGCTGAAGCCGGTCGACTTCACGCCTGAAAAGGCCCACATCTGCGCGGAGCGCCTCCGGATGGCGGCGGAGCATGGCGACACCGAGCTGCTGGTCGCCCGCTTTCCGTCCGAGCTGTGCACGGATCACGCGCGCGCGATCAACAATGCCGAAGAAGGGTGGCCCGACACGCTGGTCGGCGCACCGCGCAGCGTCTATGAGATTTGGAAAGAGAAATTCAAACCGCTGGGCTATCGCCTCAAAGCCGCGATCCTCGACTGGCCCGAGGGGCTGCCAGGCGACGTCGGCATGTACATCACCTGGGATTAGCTCAGCAAGGTCGAGATCCCGCAGGAGGCCTTCATCGCCGCGCTGTAGATGGATGGGTGAGGGCGAATGCGTTGATCCCGATCAAACTGATGCTGTAGAAAAATGATCTAATGCCCTCCGTGCTGTGAATGTGAGCGTTCGAGATGACTGAAAAAGAGACAGCGTCTACGGCGCAAAACCTCGGCGACGAAGCCTTCATGTCGGTCGCCGACCTCAAGGCCTATGTCGCCGAAGTCGAATCGGCCAAGGCTTCGGAAACCTATGGCGCGGTCGAGCGCGCCGAAAAAGCCAGGAAAGAGATGATCGACAAGCTGATGCAGCGGGTCGACATCACGCCCGAGAGGGTTCAGGCCTTTATAAACCGCTTGCGGCAGGCGGCGCTGCGCGGCGACAACGAACTCCTCGTCATCCGCTTTCCATCCGAACTCTGCACCGATCACGGGCGCGCCCTCAACAATAGCGAGCCGCAGTGGCCCGATACGCTCGTCGGCGCGCCGCGCCAGTGCTACGAAATCTGGAAAGAAACGCTGGAGCCCGCCGGCTATCGCCTGAAAGCCATGATCCTTGAATGGCCGAACGGCTTTCCGGGCGATGTCGGACTGTTCGTCGCGTGGAAATAGAGGTCTCTCGCCAGGTTGAGCCAAGATGAGCAAAGGACAATCGCCTGAGAGCGACGCCCGGCCGGCCAAGGTGAAGAACGATGACGACGGCCAGCCGGCCAGGATGAAGACCAGTGACTATGAGCGCGAACTGGCGATCCTTTCGGTCGAGATGGTCAAGCTTCAGGAATGGGTGAAGCGCGAAGGCAAGAAGATCTGCGTCGTTTTTGAGGGGCGCGACGGCGCCGGCAAGGGCGGCGTCATCAAGGCGCTCACCGCGCGGGTTAGCCCCCGCGTCTTCACTGTCGTCGCCCTTCCGGCGCCGACCGAGCGGGAAAAATCCCAGATGTACATGCAGCGCTACCTGCCGCATATGCCGGCGGCGCGCGAGGTCGCGATCTTCGATCGCAGCTGGTACAACCGGGCCGGCGTCGAGCGGGTGATGGGATTTACGCCCGAGCCGCACGTCAAGGAATTTCTGGAGCTGGTTCCGTACTTCGAAAAAATGGCGATCGCGTCCGGAATCCTGCTGGTGAAATATTGGCTTGAGGTCAGCCAGGAGGAGCAAACGCGGCGCCTTGAGCAGCGGATCACGGATGGCCGAAAAATCTGGAAGCTCTCCGAGATGGATCTCAAATCCTACAGCCGCTGGTATGATTATTCGCGCGCGCGCGACGAGATGTTTCTCGCGACCGACACGCCCTGGGCGCCCTGGTTCGTCGTCCGCTCCGACGACAAGAAACGCGCGCGGCTCAACATCATGAAGCATCTGCTTGGCAGAATTCCCTATGAGGATGTGCCCAGAAAAAATATCAAACTGCCGGAGCGCCAAAAGCCTGAAGGCTACAAGGAGCCGAACTATCCCTTCAAATGGGTCGAAGAGGCGTTCTGAAACCTGCCGGCGCGGCCCGATCCCTCCTGGCTGCCCGAAAATCAGCATATGTAGGACCTGTTTAATGCGTCATGCCTGACGCGAACAGGCCCACCCACGCCATGGCGATGGCGAAGACGAGACTCGGCGCGATGCGGATCGGGAAGTCGCGCGTTCCGGCGGTCAGCGCCATGACGATCTTGGCCGCCGTGTTGCTCGTCATCGCGAGCATGATCGGCAGCGCCGCTTGCTGAGGCGCGAGTTTGCCGGACGCTACGAGCGAGGCGACCGAAATCGCCGCGCTGTGGGTGTCGACGAGGCCCGCGGCCGCGGCTCCAAAGAGGACTCCAGCTTCGCCGAGCCATTCCTTCAGCGCCGCCGCCGCGACGAGCATGATCGCCATCGTCGCGGCCAGCGCGAGGGCGATCTTGATGCTGAAGGCGCTGCCTGGTTCATGACTCTGCGCCTCGCCCTGTTGCCGCAGCGTCTGCGCGGTGAAGATGGCGCCGTATATCGCGGCCGCGCATCCGCCTGCGATCAGCGCGGAAGCGAGGACGCGGAGCGTCGGCGCGCTCACGGTCGCAAGGACGGCGCCCATCTGGATGAACGTCGCGACGCTCGACAGCGCGGCGGCGGCGACGGCGGGTCTCAGCAAGGCGGGGTCTTTGGCGGCGAGGGCCGCCATCGAGCCGATCGTCGCGGCGCTCGATGCGAAGCCAGAGACGAGACCTGCGAGCGGCATGCCGAAACGGGCTCCAAGCGCCCGCGCGGCGATGTGGCCAAAGGCGCCGATCGCCAGGATGAGGATGACAAGAAGCCAGATCGATCGCGGGTTGAGCGCCCCGAAAGGCCCCATGTAGCTGTCGGGAAGCTGCGGAAAAATCACCAGCGTCGCCGCTGCGAAGATCAACGCGTCGGTGACCTCGGCTTGGGTCAGGATATCCTTCGCGAAGGTGTGGATCGGGGTCTTGGCGGCGAGCAGGATCGCGATGACGACTCCGACGGCGCCGGCGAGAGCGGCGTCGGCGAGCGCGAGAGCGCCGAGCAGCGGCATGAAGGCGAGCGCGACCTCGGTGGTGAGGCCCGGATCGTCGGATGGCGTGCGCAGATACGAAACTGCGATGAGGGCTGCGAGGGACGCGGCTGCGATCGCCAGCAAGAGCGCGCCGCCGAGGTGAAAGGCGACGGCGCCGAGCAAGGCCGTGACGGCGAAGGTCCTTATGCCGGCGGGGCGCCTCGACGGTCCGACGCCTTTGCTGCGCTCGCGCTCGACGCCGACAAGCAAGCCGAGGCCCAGCGCGATCAGGAAACCGGAGAGAGGCGTCGCGAACCATGGCATGGGGCTTCACCGACTGTTGTGTGCGGCCGCAAGCGGGTTGCGAGCGAGGCGACGGAGATGGCGTCGCCGAAGACTTTGTAAATCTTGCGTCGAACTGGCGCCACAATCCAATTTTACTTTTCAAAAACTTACCTTAATCTCCGCAATTCGGCGGCCCGGGCGAGATGCTCTGGCCGCCGTATCGGACCGGCCTCAATGATCAGAGACAGGGTTATGTCGCGCTCATAAACCAACCGCCGCCGATCAAAAACCGCGCCGATGAGCTGAGCCGAGTCATTTTGGGGTCAACGTTTCTTGGAAGGCGAACCTCCAATAGCAAAAACAGAGTGAAGCAATGAATTTCGAGCCTTCCTCTTTTCAGAATTCAAATAAAGAGTCTTTTTCGGCTCAAAAGGAGGATGGCGTCGGCGCCGCCATGCGCGCGATCCGCCCGCTCGTCAGCGTCATCGTGACGAACTTCAATTATGCGGCGTT
The DNA here is from genome assembly GCA_052146775.1 of Methylocella sp. GTDB lineage: Bacteria > Pseudomonadota > Alphaproteobacteria > Rhizobiales > Beijerinckiaceae > Methylocapsa. The sequence continues at coordinate 6,247 of JBKQMI010000008.1, forward strand.
TCTGGAGCAGGCCGTCACCTCGGTCATGTCGCAGACCTATCCCAATATCGAGTGCGTCATCGTGGATGACTGCTCGACGGATGAGAGCCCCGCGCGGATCGCCGAACTCAGGATTCGATATCCAAACCTCAAGACTTTCGTAAATGAAGCCAATGGCGGCCAAAGCGTTTCCTGTTTAGAGGGATTTGAGAGGACGCTGGGCGCTTACGTCATTTTCCTCGACGCGGACGATTACCTGCTTCCAGATTGCGTTGAGACGCATATCCGCGCGCATCTCTCGCTTCGCATTCCGGTCGGATTCACCTCTGTCGATATGATCCAATTGGTGAACGAGCGCGTTACGACGACGACCTTTCAAGGCCTCTCGGATTTCGTCAGGTCCGGGACTGGCCTTCGCCACAATATCTTCAGGGAATTTGAATGGGGGCCTCAACAGGTCGCGGGGCGGCCCAAGTTGAAGAAGAAACTTCACTATGTTCCCGCCAGGGACGCGGGCCAATGGCCCTGGGCGCCGACCTCCGCCAATTGCTTCAGACGAGATGCGTTGAATCTTGTCATGAATAACAAGAAATTGCGCGAGTTGCGCATAAACACCGACACCTATTTGCTTCGCGGCGTGACGGCCTTGTGCGGAAGCGTCCTCGTCGATCTGCCTTTGGCGGTATACAGGATTCATGCAAATAATAACTTCACAATGCATGCGGATTTGCATCATTTGAGAGGGTTTAAAACCATTTCGTGGAAGAATAATTCACAGATAGCGATGTCGTCTATAATAGATCACATTGTAGACAGCTTGCCTGAGCTTTCGCTTCGGATGGAGAGTCGCTATATTGTCGAGGCCCTGATCGGATTAAGCGATGCGTTTCCAAAAGTGGAGGCGTCGCGATTCGGCCTAAATTACCTTACTGAAGTCCTTTTGAAGCGCAGGCGGTGGTTCTTCGATACGATCGGGAAGGATCGATTTTATGACATCTTGTCCTATGGATCCAAACCCAAGAAGCGTTTCCTGATCCTGTTGGTGAACGGTTTTCTTCCTGCCGTAAGTTGGGCGATCGAGCATGGGTTTATTTTCCCGGCGGCGGCCTCGGGCCTGAAGGCTCCCGAAGCAAAAACGCTCGAATCGGCCGCGATCCCGTCCGAATGAGCGATCCGGAGGCTTCGATCCAGAGGCTTCACCCGCCAAGATAGGCTTTTGAAATCTCGTCATGCGCAAGCATTTCGGGCCCTGAGCCTTGCAACGCGATGCGGCCCGTCTCCAGCACATAGGCGTAATCGGCGAGCTCCAGGGCGGCGTGGGCGTTTTGCTCGATCAGCAGTATTGTGCGCCCTTCGTCTTTGAGCGCCTTGATAATCGCGAAAACCTCCTCGACGAAGAGCGGCGCGAGGCCCATCGAGGGTTCGTCGAGGAGAAGCAGTTTCGGATCGGCCATCAGCGCGCGGCCCATCGCCAGCATCTGCTGCTCGCCGCCGGACAGGAGGCCGGCGCTCTACGACAGCCGCTCCCTGAGGCGCGGGAAGCGGGCGAGGACGGCTACCCGCCGCGACTCGATCGCCGCGCGGTCGCGCGTCATATAGGCGCCCGCGGAGAGGTTTTCCGCAACGCTCATCCGGCCGAAAATCTGGCGCCCCTCGGGCACATGCGCGATGCGTTTCCGGGCGACGACATGCGCCGGGCGGTTGGTCAGGTTTTCGCCTTCGAAGCGGACCGATCCGGCGCGAATTTTCAAAAGCCCCGAGAGGCCCCGCAGGATCGTCGTCTTGCCGGCTCCATTGGCGCCGATGAGGCAGACGATCCGGCCAGCACCGATGGAAAGATCGACGCCCTTGACGACGAGGCTCGCGCCATAGCCGATCTCGAGACCGCGCGCGTCGAGGAGGGGGGCGGTCATGACGCTTTCGATTTGCGCTTGTTCGCCGGAGGGGCGGCGCCTTCGGGGCCGGGGCGCAAGCGTTCGCGAAAGGGCGCGGACTTCGCGCGGCCGATGGCTTCCGCGATTGTTTCCTCGCCCCACTGGTTCAGGCTTTTGCCCGCGAGTTCCGCGGCGAGCGCCGCCTTGGCGTGCAGGGCCGGATCGACGCGAAACATCATATTGCCGGAAAAGGATTTCTCGGCGGGCTTGCCGATCTTCTGGCAGGTCGCGACATAATCGTCGACAGCGTCGTGGAATGCGGCTTTGAGATCGGCGACATTATCGGCGTGGAAACCGACGACGTCATTGATGCCGGCGATATGCCCGACAAAAATCCCGTCGTCGTCATCGAATTCGACCCGCGCATAAAATCCCTTATAGTGCATGGCGCTCATGGCGTGATTCCGAGTTTGGTCAAAAAGTCGCGCGCGTCGCGAACCTGATATCGCTTGGCTTCCTTCTGCGGGTGCGGGCGGTGGAACGATGCGACAAGGCCAAGCCGCTCAAACCGCACGCGAGAGCCGGATCCTTCGATCATCTCGCATCCGACCGCGAGCAGAAGATTTTCGATGGCGGACCATTCAATCGCGCCCGAGACCGGCGTAGCGAAAATCGCCGCCAAGGTCTTTTTCTGCTTGCCGTTCATGCGAGGATTATAGGGTAGCTGGTCCTCACTGCAAGCAGAAACTGCTAGCACTATTCGGGCGCCTTCGCCAGCTCCGCCGCGCCTTTGACGCCGAGATAGGCCTCGATCACGGCGGGGTTGGCGCGCACGGCCTCCGGCGCGCCCTCGGCGATCTTGCGGCCGAAATTCAGCACGGTGATCCGGTCGCAGAGCCGCATGACGAGGCTCATATCATGCTCGACGAGAAGCATCGCGACGCCGCGCGCCTTCACCTCGCCGAGGAGATCGTTGAGGCCCGCCGTCTCGGCCGGATTCATGCCGGCGGCGGGCTCGTCGAGCAGCATGAGATTTGGCCTGCCGGCGAGCGCGCGGGCGATTTCGAGCCGGCGCTGGTCGCCGTAGGACAGCGCGCCGGCGCGAGTCCCGGCCGCCGCGTCAAGGCCGACGAAGGCGAGAAGCGCGCGGGCCTCGCGCACGGCGGCGCGTTCTTTCGAGCGAAACCGCCCAAGCCGCGTCAGAACCTCAAGCAGCGATCCGCCGATCTCCGCGTGCATCCCGGCAAGGACGTTTT
>JBKQMI010000009.1:0-4080 GCA_052146775.1 Methylocella sp.
GTCCCGTGACATATTCGCCATATTCGGCGGTGTTGGACACCGAATAGTTCATATTGGCGATGCCGCCCTCGTAGATGAGGTCGACGATCAGCTTGACCTCGTGCAAACACTCGAAATAGGCCATCTCCGGCGCGTAACCGGCCTCGGTCAGCGTCTCGAAGCCGGCGCGGATCAACTCGACCAGGCCGCCGCACAGCACGACCTGCTCGCCGAACAGATCGGTCTCGCATTCCTCGCGGAACGTCGTCTCGATGATGCCGGCGCGGCCGCCGCCGATGGCGCTGGCGTAGGAAAGGCCCAGTTCATGGGCGTTGCCCGAGGCGTTCTGATGCACGGCGATCAGGCAGGGGACGCCGCCGCCCTTCAGATATTCGCCGCGCACGGTGTGGCCGGGACCCTTCGGCGCGACCATCGCCACGTCGAGATCCTTGCGCGGCTCGATCAGGTTGAAGTGGATGTTGAGGCCGTGGGCGAACAGCAGGGCCGCGCCCTGCTTGAGATTGGGGGCAAGGTCATTCGCGTAGATTTCGCCCTGCAATTCGTCGGGCGTCAGCATCATGACGACATCGGCCCATTTGGCGGCCTCGGCCACCTCCATGACCTTCAGCCCGGCGCCTTCCGCCTTGGCGGCGGAGGTCGAGCCCTTGCGCAGCGCCACGGCCACGTTCGGAACGCCGCTTTCCTTGAGATTCAAGGCGTGGGCGAAGCCCTGGCTGCCATAGCCGACAATGGCGACGTTCTTGCCCTTGATCAGATTAAGGTCGGCGTCCCGGTCGTAATAAACGCGCATTGCCTGTTGTTCCCTTGATTATCCTGGAGTTGCCGGCGGATGAGGGGCCGCCCGTCGTCGCGGCATGAATTTGGTCGGCTTCTTCTACGCGGGAGGGAGGCGAAGGTCAAAGCGATCCTCGCGCTCGGGTTGGCCGGCGCGATCCGGGAAGCGCGTCGACCTGCGCGAATTCGCGAGGAAAAGATCGACGACGGCCAAGATTCCGTCTTCCGCGATTTCCCGTTGAACGCCGAGGACGCGGAAATAACCTGCCCTCAACCCGCCTCGCTCGCCGAGGTCACGCGCCGGCTGTTTTCCCCCATGATCCGATATCGTTCCTGCCACTCGGTCGGGCCGTTGGACGGCGACACCTGCACCGCGGTGACCTTATATTCCGGGCAATTGGTCGCCCAATCGGAATTATCCGTGGTGACGACGTTGGTCTGGCACAGCGGGTGATGGAAGGTGGTGTAGACGACGCCGGGCGCGACGCGGTCGGTGATTTTCGCGCGCAGCGTGGTTTCGCCGGCGCGGCTTTGCACGCGCACCCAGTCGCCGTCGCGCGCGCCGCGCATTTCGGCGTCCTGCGGATTGATCTCCAGCACGTCTTCCGGATGCCACTGGCTGTTGTCGGTGCGGCGGGTCTGCGCGCCGACATTATATTGCGAGAGGATGCGGCCCGTGGTGAGCAGGAGCGGGAATCGCGGACCCGAGCGCTCCTCGGTCGGAATATATTCGGTGATGACGAACTTGCCCTTGCCGCGCGCGAAACCTTCGATATGCATGATCGGCATCCCATCGGGCGCGGCGTCGTTGCAGGGCCATTGCACCGAGCCGACCTCCTCGAGCCGCGCGTATGAGACATTCTTGAACGCCGGCGTCATGCGCGCGATCTCGTCCAGTATTTGGCTCGGATGCGTGTATTTCCAATCGCAGCCCATCGCATTGGCGAGGAGCTGCGTCGCCTCCCAGTCGGCGTATTTCGCCTTGGGGCTCATGACGCGCCGCACGCGCTGGATGCGGCGCTCTGCGTTGATGAAACAGCCGTCCTTTTCGAGAAAGCTCGCGCCCGGCAGCAGCACATGCGCGTAATTGGCGGTCTCGTTATGGAAGAGGTCTTGCACGACGACGCATTCCATCGCGCCGAGCCCCGCCGACACATGCTTGATGTCGGGGTCGGACTGCAAAATATCCTCGCCCTGCACATAGAGGCCCTTGAACACGCCGTCGATCGCCGCGTCGAACATATTGGGGATGCGCAGGCCCGGCTCGCCGTCGAGCGGAACGCCCCATTCCTTTTCGAAGGCCTCGCGCACGTCGTCGGTCGCGACATGGCGATAGCCGGGAAATTCATGCGGGAAGGAGCCCATGTCGCAGGAGCCCTGCACATTGTTCTGCCCGCGCAGCGGGTTGACGCCGACGCCGCCCCGTCCGAGATTGCCCGTCGCCATCGCGAGATTGGCGATGGCCATGACGGTCGTCGAGCCCTGGCTGTGTTCGGTGACGCCGAGGCCGTAATAGATGGTGGCGTTGCCGCCCGTCGCGTAAAGCCGCGCCGCGCCGCGCACCAGATGGGCGGGGACGCCGGTGTATTTCTCGGTCTCCTCGGGACTGTTGCGCTGCTCGGAAACGAAGGCCGCCCAGTCCTGATATTCGTCGAGGTCGCAGCGTTCGCGCACGAATTTTTCGTTTGCGAGGCCTTCCGTGACGATCACATGCGCCAGCGCCGTGACGATGGCGACATTGGTTCCGGGACGCAGCGGCAGATGAAAGGCCGCCTCGATATGCGGCGAGCGCACCAGCTCCGTGCGGCGCGGATCGACGACGATGAGCTTGGCGCCTTCACGCAGCCGCTTCTTGATCTGCGAGCCGACCACGGGATGGGCGTCGGTCGGATTGCAGCCGATGATCAGAACGACGTCGGCCTCCGTCACCGAGTCGAAATCCTGCGTGCCGGCCGACGTGCCGAACGTGGCGTTGAGGCCATAGCCGGTCGGCGAATGGCAAACGCGCGCGCATGTGTCGACATTATTATTGCCGAAGCCGCCGCGGATCAGCTTTTGCACGAGATAGGTTTCCTCGATCGTGCAGCGCGACGAAGTGATGCCGCCGACCGAAAGCCGGCCGTATTTCGCCTGAATCCGCTTGAACTCCGAGGCGGCGTGATTGATCGCCTCCTCCCAACTCACCTCGCGCCAGGGGTCGGTGATCTTTTCGCGGATCATCGGGGAAAGGATGCGGTCGCGGTGCAGCGCATAGCCATAGGCGAAGCGGCCCTTGATGCAGCTATGGCCGTGATTGGCCTTGCCGTCCTTCCAGGGAACCATGCGCACGATCTCCTCGCCGCGCATGTCGGCCTTGAAGGCGCAGCCGACGCCGCAATAGGCGCAGGTGGTGACGGCCGAATGTTCGGGCAGACCAATCTCGATGACCGACTTCTCCTGAAGCGTGGCCGTTGGGCAGGCTTGCACGCAGGCGCCGCAGGATACGCATTCCGAGTCAAAGAAGGCCTCGCTCATGCCGGCCGCTACGCGGCTGCCGAAACCGCGACCGCTGATGGTCAAGGCGAAAGTCCCCTGAACTTCTTCACAGGCCCGCACGCAACGATTGCAGACAATGCATTTCGCGGGGTCGTAGCTGAAATATGGATTGGACTCGTCTTTCGGCAGCCAATCGAAATTGGCGGAGCCGTTGTTGCGGGCAAAGACATGATTGGCGCCGCGATAGCCATAGCGCACATCGCGCAGCCCGACCGCCCCCGCCATGTCTTGCAATTCGCAGTCGCCATCGGCGGCGCAGGTCAGGCAGTCTAGCGGATGGTCGGATATGTAAAGCTCCATCACGCCACGACGGACCGTCGCCAAGCGCGGCGTCTGGGTATGCACGGAAATGCCCGGCATGACCGGCGTCGTGCAAGACGCCGGCGTCCCGTTGCGCCCGTCGATCTCGACGAGGCAGAGGCGGCAAGAACCAAAGGCCTCAATGCTGTCGGTCGCGCAAAGTTTTGGGATTTCCGTTCCGATCCCCATCGCCGCGCGCATGATGGACGTGCCCTCGGGAACAGTGACGCTTTGGCCGTCAATTGTCAGCGTGACCATGTTGTTCGATTTGGACTCTGGCGTGCCATAATCGATTTCCTTGATCAGGCTCATGATCTCCCCCCTCGCTCGGCTACGCGAAGCAGCAATTTCTCGCGGAAGCCGTCCGCGAATTGGTGCGACGCTTCCGATAGAAGATAGGGCGCGACGGGAAGAAACGAACCGGACGAAACAAATTTGCAATTATGGCGGCGGCCGCGGGTTGCGCCAGCG
>JBKQMI010000010.1:0-12034 GCA_052146775.1 Methylocella sp.
CGAGCAGCCGTCCGTTCTGGTCAAAACCGCAGATCGTTACGGCGCCATCCGCCTCCAGAGCCGGCAAATGGCCGCGGAGCCAGGTCTTTCGCGCGGCAAAATCGATGCCCGGCATCGCCTCCCGCCAGCTCGCCGCCCAAAGCTCCACAAGCGCGTCCATGTCGGCGTCGGTTCGCCGGCGCAGCCGGAAGGGCGGGCGCGCATCGTCGGGAGAATCGGGCCTATGCGCCATGTACCGCGACGCTTAAGGTTGGAAGCTTCAGATTGGAACCCACCGCACCCGAAAGATTCGACGCGTCCGGCTTTTAGACAGGCTAAATCATTTCCGGCTTGAGCGCCAAGCCGCTATGCCGCAATTCTGAGCCAGCGCCCATCGAGATCATCGCCGCGCCGCCGTGAAGCAAAGCCAGGAGATCATGCAAACCCAAACCGCCGCGCACGAAACCGCCGCGCAAAGTCGCGAGCAGTCCGCGCGGCGGGGCGTCGCGCGCCTCGCCCTCGCCGATTTCCGCTCCTACGCCCGGCTCGATCTCGCAGTGTCGGAACAAACCATCGTGCTGACCGGCGACAATGGCGCGGGTAAGACCAATGTGCTCGAAGCGCTCTCGCTGCTGACCCCTGGGCGCGGCCTGCGCAGGGCCGAGCTTGGAGATTGCGCGCGAAACGAAGGCGCCGGCGGCTTTGCGGTTTCAGTCGAGATGGAGACGCCGTCCGGCGGCGTCCAGCTCGGAACCGGGATCGAGCCGCCGAATGGGGCGACGCTTTCGCGCAAGTACCGCATCGACCGGGAGCCCGCGGCCTCGATCCGCGCTTTTTGCGAACATATCCGCGTCGTCTGGCTCACGCCCGCGATGGACGGCCTGTTTTCCGGCCCCGCCGGCGAGCGCCGCCGCTTTCTTGACCGGCTGGTGCTGTCGATCGACGCCGATCATGGCGCAAGGGTCAACGCCCTCGAACGGGCGCTGCGCGGCCGCAACCGGCTGCTCGAAGATCGCCTCGATCACGCCGGACGCGTCTGGCTCGACGCGATCGAACGCGAAATCGCCGAACTCGCCATCGCCGTCGCCGCGGCGCGGTTCGAGACCGTTGCAAAACTCAAGGCTCTCATCGCGCAGGGCCAAGGCGATGGGCAGCATGACAGGCAAAACGCAGGCGATGCGCAATTTCCCCACGCCGAGCTAAAGCTTGAGGGCGAGATCGACGCCCTCGTCGAGACGCGGCCGGCTCTGGAGGCGGAGGACATCTATCGGCGGATTCTGCACGACAATCGCGCCCGCGACGCGAGCGCCGGCCGCACGCTGATCGGGCCGCAGTCGAGCGACCTCTGCGTCCGGCATGGCGTGAAACAGGCGCCCGCCGCGCAATTATCGACCGGCGAGCAAAAGGCGCTTCTCGTCGGGCTGGTGCTCGCGCAGGCGCGCCTCGTCAAGGCGATGAGCGGGATCGCGCCGCTCGTGCTGCTCGACGAGATCGCCGCCCATTTCGATCCGGCGCGCCGCGCGGCGCTCTACGATCGGCTTCTGATCCTCGGCGGCCAGGTCTGGCTGACGGGCGCCGATCCTTCGACCTTCGCCGGGCTCAGGGGGCGCGCGCAAATGCTGGAAGTGACGCCGGGCGAAGTCAGCGCGTTCGATCAGGCGTGAAAGCCGCGCCGCCCATGTATGATCTGCGTCACGCGATGGGCGGGACGTTGATCTGGCGCGAAGGTTCGCTCGGCGTCGCGCCAAGTTCGGTCAATTCGTCCGCGAGGATTTCTCCGGGATGGATGGCGGGGCGCTCATTGCAATCGCAATCGGGCGACTCTCAATCATTGAACTCCCGGCCGGCGCGCACCTCTTTGACATAGCCGGCGCGGATGGTGAAATCGCCGAAATGCTCGCCGGGCTTGCGCTCGCGGGCGTAACGCGCGGCGATCTCGCTGATGGCTTCGAGGATCGCCTCCTCGCCGATGTTTTCGCGATACATCTTGTTGAGGCGCTGGCCATGGAAACCGCCGCCGAAATAGAGATTATATTTTCCCGGCGCGCGGCCGGTCAGCGCAATCTCGGCGACGTAAGGACGCGCGCAGCCGTTGGGGCAGCCCGTCATCCGAATGGTGATCGGCTCTTTTTCGAGGCCGTTTTCGGCGAGGATCGTCTCGATCTTCGTCACCAGCGCGGGCAGATAGCGCTCGCTCTCGGCCATGGCGAGGCCGCAGGTCGGCAGCGCGACGCAGGCCATGGAGTTGAGCCGCAACAGGCTCTGATCGTTGCGATGGTCGAGGCCATATTTTTTCAAGAGGGCCGCGATCTTCGCCTTGCCTCGCGCGGGAATGTCGGCGATGACGACATTCTGGTTCGGCGTCAGCCGGAACGTTCCTTTGTGAACTTCCGCGATCGCGCGCAGGCCGTCGAGGAGCGCCAGCCCCTCGCGGTTGACGATGCGGCCATTCTCGACGAACAGCGTGAAATGATGGCGGCCATCCTCGCCGGTCGCCCACCCATAGGCGTCGCCATTGCTCGCGAACTTGAAGGGCCGCGGCGGCTTGAGCGCGAAGCCCAAGCGGCGCTCGATCTCAGCCCTGACCCAATCGAGCCCGAGATCGTCGATCGTATATTTGAAGCGGGCGTGGGAGCGCACGGTGCGGTCGCCGTGATCGCGCTGGACGCCGATCACCGCGTCGGTCGCCGCGAGCAGTTTGTCCTTCGAGATATAACCGATCACGTCGCCGAGCCGCGGATAGGTTTCGGGCGCGGAATCGGTGCGGCCCATGCCGCCGCCGATGGCGATGTTGTAGCCCTGCAGCTTGCCGCCCGGCGCGATGGCGATGAAGCCGAGATCCTGCGTGAAGACATCTATGTCGTTGATCGGCGGAATGGCGAAGCCGATCTTGAATTTGCGCGGCAGATATTGCTTGCCGAGGAAAGGCTCCTCGGGCTCGGAGGTCGCGACGCGCTCTTCGCCATACCAGATCTCATGATAGGCGCGCGTGTTGGGCAGCGCGTGGTCGCTCAAGGCGCGCGCCGCATCATAGACTTCGGCGTGGAGCGCGGAGAGCGACGGGTTGACGGAGGCCATGACGCCGCGCACGACGTCGCCGCAGGCCGCGATCGTATCGATCAGCGTCTCGTGCAGGCCCTGGATCGTCGCCTTGAGATCGGTCTTCACCACCCAGTGGAACTGGAAGGTCTGCCGCGTCGTCACGCGCAGCGATCCATTGCCATAGGCGCGGGCCAGTTCATCGAGCTTCAGCCATTGCTGCGCGGTGCAGACGCCGCCCGGCAGGCGCAGCCGGATCAGGAAGGAATAGGCCGGCTCCAGCTTCTGGCGGCGGCGCTCGTCGCGCAGATCGCGATCGTCCTGCACATAGACGCCATGAAACTTCATCAGCTTGGCGTTGTCTTCGCCAGAGACGGCGCCCGTGATCGCGTCGAGCAGCCCTTCGTTGATGGTTCCACGCAAATAGTCGCTGCGCACCTTCATCGCCTCATCGGGGCCAAGCTTTTCGAGCGGCTGGGAGAGATCGCGGCTACGGTCCGGACCTTGCGGGCTCTTCGTCATCCAATGATCCTCAATAGACGTCGCGCTGATAGCGATGGTCGTGCTGGAGCGCGCGGACATATTCCTCCGCCGCCTCCCGCGCCCGTCCGCCATGCGCCTCGACGACGCCGATCAGCGCCTCCTGCACGTCTGGGGCGAGCCGCGCGGCATCGCCGCAGACATAGAAATGGGCGCCTTCTTCGAGCCAGGCGAAGACATCGCGGCCCTGCTCGACGAGTCTATGCTGCACATAAGCCTTTTGCGTGCGATCGCGCGAGAAGGCGACGTCCATCCGCGTCAACGCCTTTGCTTTCAGATAGGCCTGCCATTCGGTCTGATAGAGGAAATCCGTGCGGAAATTGCGCTCGCCGAAGACGAGCCAGGAGCGGCCGGCGGCGCCGCGCGCCTCGCGCTCCTGAATGAAGGCGCGGTAGGGCGCAACCCCGGTGCCGGCGCCGACCATGATGATCGGAACATCGTCGGCCGGCAGGCGGAAATGCGGATTGGATTGGACAAAGACCGGCGCGACCGCATCCGGCGGACAACGATCGGCGAAATAGCCGGAAGCGACGCCGGCGCGGACCTCGCCATGAAGCATATAGCGCACCGTCGAAATGGTGAGATGGGCCTCGTCCGGGTTGGCCGCGAGGCTCGACGCAATCGAGTAAAGGCGCGGCTGCAGCGGCCGCAATCCGGCGACGAAGGTCTCGGCGGCGACGCCCTTCACCGGAAACGCCCGGATGATGTCGACGATATGATGCGTGCGGAAATAGGCGACGCGCTCCTCGGCGCGCGCCTCGCCGATAAGCTTCTTCAAGGCGCTCGCGCCCGAAAGCTCGGCCCAATGCTCGAGGAAACGCGGCGTCGCGGCGGTAATCTCGAAGTTTTCCTCCAGCGCCTGCGCCAGGGGGGTCTCGCTCTCTTTCAGGGTCAGCGGCTTCGCGCCGTCGAGGCCGAGACCGGCGAGGATCTTTTCGACCAAAGCCGGATCATTGCGCGGCGCGACGCCGAGCGCATCGCCCGGCTCGAAGGAGAGCCCCGAGCCCTCCAGCGAAATTTCGATGTGGCGCGTCTCCTTGCTCGAACCGCGGCCGGTGAGGACGATATTATCGATGATCTTCGCCAGAAACGGATTGCGCTTGTCGAAGGCGGCCGGCTTCGCCTCGGCGCCGGGCAGCGCGGGCGTTTGCCGCTGCGCCCCGCTGTGACCCCGCGCGAGGAGCGCCAGCGCATCGGCGATCCAGGCGCCTGCGGGATCATCATAATCCACATCGCAATCGACGCGCGGCAGGAGGCGGGAGGCGCCCAGCTCCTCGAAGCGCCGGTCGAGCCGCTTGCCCGCCTCGCAGAATTTTTCATAGGTCGAGTCGCCGAGCGCCAGCACGCCGAAACGCACGCCGGCGAGGGACGGCGCCTTGCAGCCTTCGACGAATTCGAAGAACGCGGCCGCCGGCTGCGGCGGGTCGCCCTCGCCATAGGTGCTGACGACGATGAGGACGTCCTGCTCCTCCTTGAGGCGGCGCACTTTAAAGTCGCCCATGTCGACGACGGCGGCGTCGAGGCCAAAACCCTTGGCCTGCGCGGCGGCGGCGTGCGCGAGGCCGGCGCTATTGCCCGTCTCGGATCCGAAAAGAATGGTCAATGTGCGGGCGCTGGCGGCTGTATCGGGCGCTGGCGCGGCAGGCGGCGCCGCGGCGGGCGCATCGACGAGCGCGACCCCGGTTCCTGTCCGCGCGCTTTCGAGCCCGGCGAAATAGCCGCTGAGCCAGAGCGCCTGGCGCGCGCTGAGAGTCGCCGCGAGGGCGTTGATCTGCCGCCACTGCTCGGCGCTCAGCAGTCCGGGGCCGGGAAAATCGGTAGGCTGAACGCGCTGCACATTCGTCGTCCTGATTTAACATGAAGATCATGCGTTATTTACATGATGGCCACGTCATTTACTGTAAATCTCAGATTTGTTCTGTCAGTTTCTATCCGAAGCGCCCGGCCCGGAGCAAGATGAATATGACAAAATCAACTTGCGTGGCGAAGCATCGCGATGCTTCCGGCTGCGGCGCGATCGCCGACGCCGGCGCCGGCGCGCGTCTGAGACATGCGCAACCCAAAAAACGGCGCCGAACGAGCGCTTGGCCGCCTTGTCAAACATGTCCCCATTGGATACCCTCGCCGCCCTTGTGAATTTTCTCTCGCTTCGAGAAACGCACGTTTTTCCAACCTGTTATGGCGCAGACTAAGCCAATTGACGATCGCGGCCAAAACTGCGCGGGTCCGCCTAACAGCGAGTCGCTCAAGACGCGCGGAACGCGCATCGCCAGGCTGGCGTTCGATTGGCCGGCGAAAATGAAAATGGCGCGGGGATCAACCCTTGCCGCCCCGGGAGAGGAAAAACAATGTGGCGGCAGGTCCACTATCCTTTTCATGGCGCCATAGCGTCAACGCTCCCTCAGCGCGCCGCCGATGCTTTCGCTCCTCGGGCTGCTCCTCTTGGCCTGAACCGGCGCGCATTTCGCCGCCATGATCGCCCCTGCGCCGCCGTTCTCCGTCTTCATCCTTAGCAAGGCCGGCGACCATGGATTTTAAGCCCCCCACCGCGTCCGCTCCGCCGAGCCGCCGTGATGGGCGACGCGAATCGCGGTCGGCGGCGCCGCGCCTGTCGTGCGCAACGCATCGGAGAGCAGTCCCGCGCGTTCGACAAAACAGCCGACAAGAAATTAGAAACGGGAGGAAACATGTTCCATCAATTGCTGACGCCCGTCGCCGACAACCTGCCTTTATCGTTCGTGGCGGCGGCCGCGCCGATCGCCGTCGTGCTGGTGATGCTCGGCGTGTTGCGCCGCCCTGCGTGGGCAGCCTCGCTCGGCGGCCTTATCGTCGCCCTCGCGATCGCCGTGCTGGTTTGGCGATTCCCGGTCCCGCTCGCGATCAACAGCATCGCCGCAGGCGTAGTGTTCGCCATGTGGCCGGTGATGTGGATCGTCTTCAACGCGCTGTTGCTCTACAATATCGCGGTCGCGTCGGGCCGCTTCGACGCGTTCCGTGATTGGGTGCTGAACCATTTGCCGAACGATCGCCGCATCGTGCTGGTGGTGATCGGCTTTTGCTTCGGCTGCCTGCTGGAGGGCATCTCCGGCTTCGGCACGCCGGTCGCGATCACCAGCGCATTGCTGATCCTCGTCGGCTTTCCGGCGCTCGAGGCGCTCACCTTCACGCTGATTTTCAACACGGCGCCCGTCGCATTCGGCGCGCTCGGCGTCCCGATCACCGTGCTTGGCCAGGTCACCAGCCTGTCTCCCGTGACGCTCGGCGCCATGGTCGGGCGGCAACTGCCGTTTATCGCGATGTTGCTGCCGTTCTACGTCATGACGATCTACGGCGGGACGCGCTCGCTCCGCGCCTTGTGGCCTGTGCTCGCGGTCGCCGGCGCCAGCTTTGCGCTCGGGCAGTTCGTCTCCTCGAACTTTCTCGACTATGCGCTGACCGACGTCCTCTCATCGCTCACCGCGCTGGTTGCGACGCTGGCTTTCCTGCGCGTCTGGAAGCCTGCGCCCGACCCGGAGTTTTCTGTTTCGCTCCGGATGGTTCAGGCGGGCGGCGCCGATCTCGCCCCGAAAGCGCATGGAAGTCAGATGTCCCCCTGGCAGGGATGGCTGCCCTGGCTCGTCGTCTCGGCGGTCGTGATCTTGTGGACCCACCTCAAGGTGTTCACAATCGGCCAGCAAACGATTCCGTGGCCAGGTCTGCACAACGAGATCGCGATTACGCTCTACAACGATAAGCCCTATGCCGCGAACTGGGTGTTTCAGCCGCTGGCGACAGGCACCGCGATCCTGCTGTCAACGATCATCACTTCGGCGCTCGTCGGCGTTGGCCCCAGCCAGTTCATCAAGTGCATCGGCGCCACTTGGCGGCAGAGTCGACTGGCGATTTTGACCGTGTGTTTCATTGTGGGCCTCGCCTATCTGATGAACTACTCGGGGATGAACTACACATTGGGACTCGGCGTCGCCTCCACCGGCGTTATTTTTCCGCTGGTCTCGCCATTCCTCGGCTGGATCGCAGTGTTCCTCTCGGGCAGCGACACCTCGGGCAACGCTCTCTTCGGCAATCTGCAAGTGGTCGCGGCCAATCAGCTCGGCCTCAATCCCGTGCTTTTCGCGGCCACCAACTCCTCGGGCGGCGTGATGGGCAAGATGATCTCGCCGCAGAACATCGCGACCGGCGCAGCGGTGACCGACCTGAAGGGGCAGGAAGGCGTTGTGTTCGCACGCACCTTCAAGCACAGCATTGCGCTGACCGTCGTGCTCGGCATCCTCGTCCTCATCCAGCAATATGTCGCATCCTGGATGATTCCGCATCCTTAAAGCCGTCAATGGGGGCGTCGTTTCCGAAATGGCCAACGCAACAGTCGGGCTTTTCGTCACCTGTCTCGCCGATCTCATTCGGCCCCGCACGGCTTTCGCCGCCCTGACCCTGCTGCGGCGCGCCGGATGCGAGGTCGAGGCGCCCGCGAGCCAGACCTGCTGCGGCCAGCCGGCCTTCAACTCCGGCGATCGCGGCGACGCGGAGAGGATCGCCCGGAACGTTATCAGGACGTTCGAAGGCTACGATTACACCGTCGCGCCGTCCGGCTCCTGCATGGGCATGATCAAGCTGCACTACCCGGAGCTTTTCGCCGACGACCCGGCATGGCTTCGCCGCGCCGAAGCGCTCGCCGAGAAGAGCTATGAGCTGACGAGCTTCCTCGTCGATGTCATCGGCTATCATCCCGAGGGGATCGCGCTGGCGGCGCGCGCGACCTATCACGACAGCTGCTCCGGCTTGCGCGAACTCAAGGTCTTGCGCCAACCCCGCGCGCTTCTTTCCGACATCCAAGGCCTCACGCTGACGCCGCTGCCGGACGCCGAGGCCTGCTGCGGATTTGGCGGAACCTTCTGCGTCAAATATCCCGCGATCTCCAACGCCATCGTCGACGAGAAAGCCGCCCGGATCGAGGCGACGAACGCCGATCTGTTGCTTGGCGGCGATCTCGGCTGCCTCTTCAACATGGCGGGCAAGCTGCATCGGCGCGGCTCCCGCATCCGCGCCTTCCATGTCGCCGAAATCCTCGCCGGCATGGGCGATGGCCCAGCGATCGGCGAGGAGCCCTGAACCATGGCGGCGCCAACCGGGGATGCCTTCGTCGATACGTTCAAGACCCGCGTGGATGCCGCGCTCGCCGATCCCAACCTAAAGATTGCGATCGACCGCACGACGCGCACCGCGCGCGCCAAGCGCGAGGCCGCCGTCGCCGACTGGCCGGGCTTTTCAAAAGCGCGCGATCTTGGCCGGCGCATCAAGGATCACGTGATCGAAAACCTCGATCATTATCTCGTCGAATTCGAGCGCAACGCGCAGCGCTCGGGCGCGATCGTGCATTATGCGGCGAGCGCAGGCGAGGCCTGCGAGATCGTCATTCGCATCTGCCGCACGGTGGGGGCGCGGACGATCACCCGCTCGAAATCGATGCTGGGCGAGGAGATCGGCCTGCCCCACGCGCTGGACGCGGCCGGCTTCACCCGTATCGAAACCGATCTTGCCGAGCATATCGTGCAGCTCTCCAACGACCGGCCTTCGCATATCATCTGGCCGGCGCTGCACCACACGCGCGAGGACATCGCGGCGCTGTTTCGCAAGCATCATCACAGGCCCCAGAACAGCGACGACGTCGCCGGCATGGTGGCGAGCGCGCGGCGGCAATTGCGCGGCGGGTTTCTTGGGGCCGACGCCGGCATTAGCGGCGCCAATTTCCTCATCGCCGACAGCGGCGCCGTCTGCACGGTGACCAACGAGGGCAACGCCGAGCTGACGACGACGATCCCGCGCATCCATATCGTGACGGCGGGGATCGAGAAGCTCGTGCCGAGCCTCACGCACGCCTTCATCCTGCTGCGGCTTCTCGTGCGCTCGGCGACCGGCGCCGACATCACCCAATACACCAGTTTCCACTGCGGCCCGAAGCGCGCCAGCGATCGTGACGGGCCGGCGGAATTCCATATCGTGCTGGTCGACAATGGCCGCACGCGCATGCTGGCCGAGGGCCTTGGCGACATGCTGCGCTGCCTGCGCTGCGGCGCCTGCATGAACCATTGCGTCGTCTACAATGAGATCGGCGGCCACGCCTATGGCGGGGTCTACCCGGGGCCGATGGGCGCGGTGCTGACGCCGGTGCTGGACGGACTCGAAAAATCCCGCGACCTCCCCCACGCCTGCACGCTGAACGGGCGCTGCCAGGAGGTCTGTCCGGTCGATATTCCGCTGCCGGCCATGCTGCGCGGCTGGCGCGATAAAAGCTGGGCGCAAGGGCTGGAGCCGCAGGCGCAGCGCGGCATGACCCGGCTCTGGGCCTTCGCCGCCGCCCACCCGGGCCTCTACCGCTTCGGGACGCGGCTCGCCATGTGGGCGATCCGGCTTTTCGCCAAAGACGGCTGGATCGGCAAGCTGCCGCTGGCCGAAGGTTGGACGCGCCATCGCGACTTTCCCAAGCCGGCGGCGCGCAGCTTTTTTGAAGAATACCAAGCGCAAAAGCGGAGACCGGACGCGTGAGCGCCCGCGCGGGCATATTGGCCGCGCTCCGGCGCGCTTTGCGCGGCGAGCGTGAGCCCCTGGCCATCGCCGCCGCCGCGGAGGCCTTGGCGCTCGAATCGATCGACAGCCGGCCGCTGCTTCCAAATGGCGATCTCGCGGACGCCTTCGCCGCGCGACTCGTCTCGGACAAGGTCCTCGGCGCCAGCGTCGATCGCATCCGCCGGCTCGAGGACGCGCCCGCCGCCGTGCAGCGCTATTGCGGCGTCCACGGTCTTGATCCCGCCCTCGCCCTGCAGCCCGATCCCCTGCTGCAAAAGCTCGAATGGAGCGGCTTTACGATCAGGCGCTCGATCGGCGGCGACGAGATTCTGGCGGTCGCACGGGCGCGCTGGGCCATCGCCGAGACCGGAACCCTAATCTTTCACTCAGGCCCAGAGTCGCCGACCTTGCTGTCATTTTTGCCGCTACACCATGTCTGCATCATCGAGAGCGGGCGCATTCTGGCTCATCTTGAAGATTACGCGAACGCCGAACGAAGCGCGCCGGCCCCGCGCAACGTCAATCTCATCACGGGGGCGAGCGGCACGGCCGACATCGAGGGCGCCCTCGTGCGCGGCGCGCATGGGCCGGCCTTCCTGCATGCGATCATCGTCGGGTAAGCAAGATCACCTTGAGTTGGAGCATAAATCACCAACTTCGCATTGTAGGCGCACGTAGGAAGCCGAGCGCACGATCGCGCAGCGCCTGCGGCGTTAATTCGGTTGCCTTCGCGATCACAATTTCTTGACGAGGGACGCCAGCGCATCGGAGACCGATCCCACGCCTTCGACCACGCGTTTGTCCGAAGCGGCGACGATATCCCCGAAGCTCGCAACGAGGCGGGTCCCGTATTGGAGCGGATTGAACCGCTCCGCTGCGACAGGCGCCGGGACGACGGCGGACTCGCTCGTCGCCGCTGGCGGCTGCTGCGCCGGCGACGGACCTATCGGAGCGTTGACGGCGACGCGCTCCTTGCTCGCGTGCGGGTGGTCTTGCGACGCGGTAGGACGCCGTGGCGGAAGGGGAAAGACTGCAAAGGCCGGGGGGGCGCCCGCCGCGACGACGGTCGCCTGGCCCGGCGCCGCCGCCTTCAGACTGGCGACATGGGAGAGCGCGACGCCTTCCAGGAAATCGGCGGTCGCATCGCTCGTTTCTTCCCCCGCAGGCCCTCGATCGGCAGAGAAAATTCGCTCATCGACCGGCGCAAAGGAAGGCGCCCGCTTCGCCAGATCGCAAAGAATGACCGCGGCGACGAGGGTCGCGAGGCTCGCACCGACCAGTTTTCGCGTCCGGGTGCGCAGCCCGTTGCGGATCAAAAGGGAGATCGGCGCTTGCACCAAAGCCTCCTGCGCACGGTCGAAACGACCGTGCGAAATTCAAGCGCCTGTTAGCGGTAAAATTATGTCCCGGCTCAAGACCCCCTCGCCTTTCTTTCGGTCGGCGTGTCGATGCCGCCGGCAAGAAGCGCTGCGGCGGCCGAGCTGCATGACCGAAATTGGCGACAAGCCGCGCTTTCGCGAAGGCCGGCCGGCTCCTCCTTTCCGTGGGCGCGTCTTTGCGCGGCGGCGTAATCACACTGCAACGGACACGCTCTAACGCTGGCGGAGGAGAAATAATCTGTTCTTTCGGCGCAGCAGCCTGCGCCTCAAAGCTCGTCATTCACATCGTAGATGGGATAAATCCGGTCAAGATCAGCGCCCTCCCCGCAACTTGCCGGGAACTTTTGTCGTGAGTTCCAGACCCTGGTTCAGGGCGCAAAGAAATTGTCGGCGGCGGTCGCCGTCTCGTCGGTCGAAAGATCGGTGACCTTCAAGACGAGTTGCTGGCTCGGCGGCGGATTGGCGCCGGGCGGAACGGTGACGAGCGCGCGCAATTCGAGAACCTGGTCGGGACCGATCTCGACGATCGGCGAGCC
>JBKQMI010000011.1:0-23702 GCA_052146775.1 Methylocella sp.
ACACATGGCGCGTGAAGGTGAAGGCGGGCGTGGCCGCGACCGCGAGGAGCGCGACAGCGAATTCATGGATCGCCTGGTCCATATCAATCGCGTCGCCAAGGTGGTGAAGGGCGGCCGCAGGTTCGGCTTCGCGGCGCTTGTCGTCGTCGGCGACCAGAAAGGCCGCGTCGGCTTTGGCCACGGCAAGGCGCGCGAGGTGCCGGAGGCGATCCGCAAGGCGACCGAGTCGGCCAAGCGCGGCTTGATCCGCGTGCCTCTGCGCGAAGGCCGGACGCTGCATCATGACGTCAATGGACGCCATGGAGCGGGGCGCGTCGTGCTGCGGGCGGCGCCCGCGGGCACAGGCATCATCGCGGGCGGCCCCATGCGCGCCATTTTCGAGACGCTTGGCATGCACGACGTCGTCGCCAAGTCGCAGGGTTCCTCCAATCCTTACAATATGGTGCGGGCGACCTTCGATGCGCTGCAGCGCGAGGATTCCCCGCGCGCCGTCGCCGCCCGCCGCAATCTGAAGGTGTCCACCCTTCAGGCGCGGCGCCAGGGCGGCGAGGCGGAAACCGCCAGCGAAGGGTGAAGGAGCCGATGATGACCGCCAATACCCAATCCCAACCCATCGCCCAATCCAGCGGCACCGTGACGCTGGAGCAGACGAGGAGCCCGATCGGACGGCCAGCGGAGCAACGCGCGACGCTGATCGGCCTTGGGCTGAACAAGATCGGACGCCGCTCCTCCCTTAAGGACACCCCGGCCGTGCGCGGTATGATCGCGAAGGTCGCCCATCTCATCCGCGTCGTCGACGAGGCCTGAGGCTGCGGCCGACTGAGGATAAAAGATATGAAACTCAACGATATTCATGACAATCCGGGCTCGTCGAAGTCCCGCATGCGGGTCGGACGCGGAATCGGCTCTGGCAAAGGCAAGACCTGCGGGCGCGGCGTCAAGGGTCAGAAGGCTCGCACGGGTGTCGCGATCAAGGGGTTCGAGGGCGGCCAGATGCCTTTGCATCGGCGGTTGCCGAAGCGCGGATTCTGGAATCCCTTCGCGAAGAACTACAATGAAGTGAATATCGGCCGCATCCAGCAGGCGGTCGCAGCCGGCAAGCTTGATCCTTCGAACGTCGTCACCAATGAATCCCTGATCGTCAGCGGCGTGATCTCGAAGCCGCGCGACGGCGTCAAGATTCTTGGCGTCGGCACGCTTGAGGCGAGGCTCGCGTTCGAGGTCGCCGCGGCGTCGAAAAGCGCAGTGGCCGCGATTGAGGCCGCCGGCGGCTCCATCAAGCTCACGGCCGCGCCCGTCGAAGCCCCCGCCACTGCGGACGCTGATTGAACCAGCTCGGCGTTGCGCGCTCGAAGCGTTCGTCAGGGCAGGTCAGGAGCTGTCCAACGGGAAGTCGGGCTGGCGGCGGGGCGCGCGAGCACCCGCGCGTCGCCGGAAGGGCTTTCGATCCCGTTTCGCCTGACCTATAAGGAATTCGCCGGGCCGCCTTTTGATCCGGCTCGCAGGCGCCGCCCGCCGAGGTGGCGGATCCGGCGCGGAGATCCCACTTTGATGCGAGCCGCGGGCTGACGCCGGTGAAGCGTTCGATTCGGCGCGAGGCTTGAATTTAAGAATATTCCGGCGCGCAAGAGGCCTGAGGAGCACCAGATGGTATCGGCGGCAGAACAGCTTGCGGCAAACGTCAACTGGAGCGCGTTCGGGAAGGCCGAGGAACTCAAGAAGCGCATCTGGTTCACCCTCGGCGCGTTGATCATATACCGGTTTGGCACCTATATCCCCCTGCCGGGCATCGACCCCGCCGCCTTCGAGGCGAATTTCACCGGCAATAAGCAGGGCGTGCTCGAACTGTTCAATATGTTCTCGGGCGGGGCCGTTCAGCGCATGGCGATTTTCGCGCTGAACATCATGCCTTACATTTCGGCCTCGATCATCATTCAGCTTCTGACGTCGGTGTTTCCAACGCTTGAAGCCCTGAAGAAAGAGGGCGAGTCCGGGCGCAAGGTCATCAATCAATATACGCGCTACCTGACCGTGGTGCTCGCCGCCTTCCAGGCTTATGGAATCGCCGTCGGGCTAGAGAGTCAGGCGGGCGTCGTCACCGAGCCGGGCTGGTTTTTCCGGCTGTCAACGGTGCTGACGCTGATGGGCGGCACCATGTTCCTGATGTGGCTCGGCGAGCAGATCACCTCGCGCGGCATCGGCAATGGTTCCTCACTCATCATTTTCGCCGGCATCGTCGCCGCATTCCCGGCGGCGATCGTCAATACGCTGGAGCTTGGGCGCCAGGGCGCGATCTCGACCGGAGTCATCATCGGCGTGCTCGCTATGTCGATCGGCGTCATCGCCTTCATCGTCTTCATGGAGCGCGCCCAGAGACGGCTTCTGATCACTTATCCCAAGCGGCAGCAAGGCAATAAAGTCTATGAGGGCCAGACCTCGTTCCTGCCGCTGAAGCTGAACACCTCGGGCGTCATTCCGCCGATTTTCGCCTCCTCCTTGCTCCTGCTGCCGACCACCATCGCTAATTTTTCGCAAACCCAGACCGGCGTGCTTGGATTGATTTCAAGCTACCTTGGTCATGGTAGACCGCTCTATATGGTCGCCTATGTCGCTTTGATCGTCTTCTTTGCTTTTTTCTACACGGCGATTGTGTTCAATCCGGTCGAAACCGCGGACAATCTGAAAAAGCACGGCGGCTTCATTCCCGGAATTCGCCCGGGCGAGCGCACGGCCCAGTATATCGATACGATCCTGATGCGGATTACCGTGATTGGCGCGGCCTATCTCGCCGTGATCTGTCTTTTGCCGGAAATGCTTATTTCCTATGCCGCGCTTCCGTTCTATTTTGGCGGGACGTCGCTTCTCATCGTGGTGAGCGTGACCATGGATACGGTCGCCCAGATTCTCGGGCACCTCCAAGCGCACCAATACGAGGGGCTCGTCAAAAAAGCAAAATTGAAGGGGAGACGCAGATGAGGCTCGTGTTTCTTGGCCCGCCAGGGGCCGGGAAAGGGACGCAATCGACGCGTCTTCAGGACAAATACAAAATTCCCCAGCTGTCGACCGGAGACATGCTGCGCGCGGCGGTGAAGGCCGGAACGCCGATCGGGCTCAAGGCCAAGGCGATCATGGATGCGGGCGATCTTGTCCCCGATGAGACCGTCGTCGGCATTATCGCGGAGCGTATCGACGAACCGGACGCCATGGCCGGGTTCATACTTGACGGATTTCCACGCACAGTGAAACAGGCCGAAGCCCTCGCCTCGATCCTGCACGCCAAGGATATGGATCTCGATGCCGTGATCGAACTCAAAGTCGACGACGAGGCTCTGCTGGCGCGGATCGAAAAACGGGCGGAGGAGTCGTGCGCGAGGGGCGAGGCCGTTCGCGCGGACGACAATCCGGAGGCCTTCAGAAAGCGCCTTGAATCATACCACGCGCAAACGGCCCCGGTATCGGCGTTTTACGCGGCGAAAGGCGCGTTGAAGGCCGTCGACGGAATGGCGCCGATCGACGAGGTGTCAGCCGCTATCGAACGCGCGCTGAACCAGCGGACAAAGGTCGCGGCGTCAACGCGAGCGGCAGGCGCCTGAGCGGTTCATCCGGAACGCCGCCGGTTCTCCGTCAGATATAGTACATAAGATGCGCCGAATCGCTTTCGGTCAGCGCGCGCATCTCCGCCAAGGTGCGGTTGTCAAGCACCGTTGAAATGGCGTTGCGCGCTTCGAGCATGATGAGCCTCACGCTGCAATGCTTCTCGTCAGTGCAGTCGTCGCAGCGCCGATAAGAGGATTTGCTGGCGCATTGAATGGGCGCCAGCGGCCCATCGAGCACGCGAACGATATGGCCGACCCTGATCTCATGCGCCGGCCGGGCCAGCGTGTAGCCGCCGCCCTTGCCCTTCTTCGAATTGACGAAGCCGGCGTTGCGCAATTCGCCAAGAATCGTGTCGAGAAATTTCTTCGGAATGTGATTCGAAACGGCGATATCCGTGACGAGCGTCGCCTCGCCCGGCGGCTGCCCGGCCAGATGAACCATGGCCTTCAGCCCATATTTGCCTTTTTTTGTGAGCATGCGAACTCCGCTGGCGACTTCTGGGTCCAGGCGAGGGCGCTTGAAATCGATTCGCCTTAAAGGAAATATGAAGGCTTTCGACCAATGTCCATCATTTTTGTAGGCTTCCAATCGGCAACGCCCCGTTTTCGGCGCAGGATCTGGTAGTGGAACGTGAAACGGGCGGTCCCGGCTCAAGTCCCGGCTCGCCTCCCGGTCGGACCAGGCCACAGACGGGCTTGTGCTCGCCCGAGGGAAATGAGAAAAGCGCCGCAATTGGAAATTATGCGGGCCGACTGGCGAATCGGCGGGCGTTATGGCGAGGACGCGCGGTCGACAGGTTGCGGCGAGCTGGCGAAACCTTGACGGGCGGGGGCGTCTGCGAGCCGTCCACTCTCGCGCAGCGAACGACAGGACCAGAATGCAGACACATGAAAACATATCCAGCTTCCGAAAGGTCGTTCTCGGCTCAAATCGTAAATTCGGCCTGAGTTTTGGGGCTATTTTTGCGCTAATGGCTTTATGGCCACTCTTTCACCATCATTCGCCGCGATGGGGGTTTCTTGCAGCGGGCGTCGTAATGGCGGCCGTTGCAGCGGTCGCGCCCGATTGGTTGACCCCGCTCAATCGCGCCTGGTTCAAGCTGGGGATGCTTTTGAACCAGATCGTCAACCCGATCATCATGGGGCTGATGTTTTTCGCAGCCGTCACGCCGCTCGGCTGGCTTATGCGCAAGAGGGGCGGCGATCCGCTCGGTCTCAAACTTAAGCCTGACGCCAGCACCTATTGGATCGCGCGCGAGCCGCAGACCCCTGGGCGGGGCGCAATGACGAAGCAGTTTTGAGGAACAACAAATGTCGATCTTTGCGGAGCTTTTCGAATTTCTCGGGGCGAGGAAGAAATTCTGGCTGCTCCCTCTGCTTGCACTCTTCCTGATTTTCGGCGGCTTGTTCGTGCTGAGCCAGGGATCGGTTGTCGCGCCCTTTATCTACACGCTATTCTGACCCGGCTCCGATGCTGGTTCTCGGGATTTCCGCCTTCTATCATGACAGCGCCGCCGCCCTCATCCGCGACGGCGAGATCATTGCGGCGGTACAGGAAGAGCGCTTCACGCGTAAGAAGCATGATCCGGACTTTCCGGCCCAAGCGATCGCCTATTGCCTCAAGGAGGCGAAAATCGACGCCGCCGCGGTCGATCGCGTCGTGTTTTACGAGAAGCCGTTCCTGAAGTTCGAGCGGCTCGTCGAGACATATCTCGCCTTTGCGCCGGACGGTTTCGCGTCCTTCCGCAAGTCCATGCCGCTCTGGATCGGTGAAAAACTGTTCCAGCGCGATCTTCTGCTGCGCGAATTGAAAGCGATCGATCCGACCCTCGGCGACAAAGCCAAGCTGCGTTTCTGCGAACATCACTTTTCGCACGCCGCCTCCGCCTATTACCCCTCGCCGTTCCAGTCGGCGCTGGTCCTGACGATGGACGGAGTCGGCGAATGGGCGACCACCTCTGCGGCGATCGGCGAAGGCGCGGATCTGCGCATAACCAAGGAAATTCATTTCCCCCACTCGCTCGGGCTGCTCTACTCGGCGTTCACCTATTACACCGGATTCAAGGTAAACTCAGGCGAATACAAGGTGATGGGCCTTGCGCCCTATGGCGAACCGAAATTCGCCAAGCTGATCCTCGAGCATCTGATCGACGTCAAGGATGATGGTTCGTTCCGGCTGAACCAGCATTATTTCGGCTATTGCACCGGCCTCACCATGACCAACGCGCGTTTCGATGCGGTCTTTGGCGGGCCGCCGCGGCGCGCCAGCGAACCGCTCGAACAGCGCCATATGGATCTCGCCGCCTCGGTTCAGGCCGTGACGGAAGAGGTGGTGCTGCGGCTAACCCGTTCACTTTCCAGCGAAAGCGGGCAGCGCAATCTCTGCCTCGCCGGGGGC
Organism: Methylocella sp.; assembly: GCA_052146775.1. GTDB lineage: Bacteria > Pseudomonadota > Alphaproteobacteria > Rhizobiales > Beijerinckiaceae > Methylocapsa. The sequence goes on from JBKQMI010000011.1 coordinate 5,995, forward strand.
GTCGCGCTGAATTGCGTCGCCAACGGCAAGATTTTGCGCGACGGAAAGTTCGACGAAATCTTCATCCAGCCGGCCGCGGGCGACGCAGGCGGCGCGCTCGGCGCGGCGCTGGCGGTTTATTTCGAGGAAAATCAGGGCGTTGCGGTGAAGAGCGCCAAGCGGCCGGATTCGATGCGCGGCGCCTATCTCGGGCCGAGCTATGCGCAGGCCGAGATCGAGACGCGGCTCAGGGCCGCCGGCGCGGTCTTTACCGTCGTCGACGACGCGCAACTGATTGAAAAGACAGCCGCTGCGCTTGCGGCGGGCCAGGCGGTCGGCTGGCATCAGGGCCGGATGGAGTTCGGACCGCGCGCGCTCGGCAACCGCTCGATCCTTGGCGACCCGCGTTCGCCGACTATGCAGAAAGCCTTGAATCTCAAGGTGAAATACCGCGAGAGCTTCCGCCCTTTCGCGCCCTCCGTGCTACGCGAAAAAGTCGCCGACTGGTTCGATCTCGACGCTGACTCACCCTATATGTTGTTGGTCGCGCCGGTAAAATCGGAGCGTTGCCGCAAAATGTCGGCCGACGAGCTCGCCCTGTTCGGCATCGACAAGTTGAATGTGCAGCGATCGGACATTCCGGCCGTCACCCATGTCGATTATTCAGCCCGCGTGCAGACGGTCCACGTTGAGACCAACCCGCGCTACCATGAGCTGATTACGCGCTTCGAGGCGCTGACGGGCTGCCCGGTTCTCATCAATACGAGCTTTAATGTGCGCGGAGAACCTATTGTAAATACGCCGGAAGATGCGTTCCGCTGCTTCATGGGCAGCGAGATCGAATATCTCGCGGTCGGCAACTGCGTCCTCGTCAAGGACCGCCAGGACCCGGCCCTGAAGCTCGACTACAAGAACGCCTTCGAACTCGACTGACGCACCGGGCGAGATCCCGTCAAGTAAGATCGCGTCCCCGCTTTGATCGGTTCGCCGCCTCAATCGGTCGAACATGTTTCACGTCAAACACCTTGCTGGGTCCGAGGACGTCTGCTGTTTCACGTGAAACACTTCGCAAACGCTTGGCGAATGCTTGGAAAAATCTTGCCGAAACTTGGTGACTCCCCTTAGTTTGGCGTCCCGTCAAGCAAAATATATGCCAAGCGTTGTGCAATATACGCGCGGAGCATTTCCGCCCGTAGCCGGTTCGCCAGCGCCGTCGGGTGCCCATCGCCCGGAATGCTGATTTTGGCGCCTTCGGATTCCTCCTTAACCAGCGACACGTCGAGGACGTCGGCGCCGCCCTCGCGCAGGCGCTGTATGATCGACTCATTGGTGAAGCCGGTTCCGCGCAAATATTCGTCCGTGCTGCGCAAGAACGGAATGAGCGTCGGGACGCCATATTTCGCTTTGGCGAGATCGACGGCGGCCAGCAGCATGCGGACGTAGAGTTCGATATCGTCGTGGCTGGCCTTGCCGCGATCCGGGTCGAAGATCATGCGGTAGGCCGCCGAGTTCCAGAAGAACTGCCGCAGCCGCAAAGCCGCGCCTTCAAAGCAGGCGCCCTTGAACGTGACCTCGCCATTCTCGAGGGCGTAGCGCGGCGCGTCGATGACCCACGAGGCCTTGCAGGAGGTTCGCTCCGCATGCCAAGGCGTCGTCAGAAACACAAAAAGTTTGGGCTGCGGACCAATCGCGCCGTCAAAGAGGCCGGTCTGGATCTCGCGCAGGAAGTGCTGCGGCCCATAGCCGGTAAAGGCGAGGTTGATGACGCGCTCTTTGGGTTCGAGCGTATCGGCGAAGCTTTGCGGCAGTGTATCGGCGTCGTTGAGGCCGACGCCGAAGGTGATGGAATCTCCGAAGAAGGCGATCGTCGGCTTCGACTCGGCCGAGACTGTCCGTCGCAGGAGATTTGAATCGATGGTGTAGTCGGCGCTGTAGATGAGCGCGCCCGTCCTCGGATCGCTTTTCTCCGAATGGAAGCGGCCGGCGCGCTGAGGTCCCCAGCCGATGACGGGACGGCGGACGGTGGCGCCGTCGCTCGATACGATGACTTGGCCCGGCTGCATCACATAGGCCGCCGCCTCGATCGCGAAGCCGCCGAACAGAAGCGAAGCGAGTACGAGCGCGCCATCTCGCGCGCGCCCGCGCAGCAGCGAAGCAATGTCGGCGACGATCAGGAACGTCAGGGCGAGGCTGATCAGGCGAAAGAAGTCGGGCTGCCGGCTCGCCTCGACCCATGCGATGAGGGCGGCGAGAATCGGAAGAGCCGCGAGGCGCAGGAGCTTCGATAGCGTGATCGACTTCGGCGAATCCGCCTCCGGCGCCGGCGGCCGCACGGGAATGTTCAGCTTGCTTACTCCTGTTGCGACAATAATGTCCCGGACATGTGCTGCGCGATAAATGACTTGATGAGCTCCGCCCTAAGGCGATTGGCGAGCGGCGTCGGATGTCCGTCGCCCGGAATCTCGAGGGTGGCTCCGTCGGCCCTTTCCTTTTGGAGCGAGGCGTCGACCACTATCGCGCCGCCGTCGCAAAGACGCTGCATGATCGCGTCGTCGGTAAAGCCGGTATTGTCGAGCGCCGCGGGCGGCGACCGCACATAAGGAATCAGCGTTTCGACGTGGTATTTTTCTTTGGCGAGAGCGACCGCGGCGGTCATTTCCCGAATATAAAGTTCGACGTCGTCATGCGTCGCCCGCTGGACATATGGCTCGACGAAATAGCGGTAGGCGGCCGTGCTCGACAAAATTTGCTGCGCCTGCAGCCGCCGGCCCTCGAAGCAGCGTCCTTTGAAGGTGAGCGCGCCGTTCTCCAGCGTATAGCGCGGCGCGTTCGGTCCCCAGGCCGATTTGCAGGCTGTTCGTTCGGCATGCCACGCCGCCGTCAGGAAAATGAAAAGCTTGGGATCGGGACCGATGACGTTGTCGCGAAATCCGGTTTCCAGCGTCCGCAAAAACTGCTGCGGGCTGAATCCGCCGTTGGCGAGATTGAGAACGCGCTGTTTGCGTTGAAGCAGATCCGCGAAGGCCTGCGGCAACGTATCGGCGTCGTTGAGGCCAAATCCGAATGTGAAGGAATCGCCGAAGAAGATGATCGGGCGCCCGCTGTCCGCCGAAAGCGTCCGGCGCAGGAGATTCGCATCGAAGGTATAATCGACGCTGTAGATCGTCGCGCCTGTCTTCGCATCGATGCTTGTCGCGTGGTAAGTTCCCGGCTTGCTGGCGCCCCAGCCGAGGACGGGTTCATAGTCCGCCCAGCCGGCGCTGACGTTAAGCGCTGTCTTCGGCTCCAGCAAAGTCGCCGCGATCTCAAGCGCGCAAAGGCCGAAGGCGAGCGAGGCGAGGATCGTCAGCAGGTCGCGTGACAGGCCCCGCGCGAGAGATGCGAGGCAGGCGATGCACAAGAAGCCGAAAACGAAGCTCAGCAGCCGAAAATAGGGATAGGGCTGCTTGAGCTCGACCCACGCGATGAGGGTGAGGAGAAAGGGAACCGCTGCGATGCGGAGAGCTTTGAAGATCTTGGCTGCCATGACCTGAAGATACCGGGGTGGACCATCTGGTGAGTAAACGAGCGGATCGGTCGCGCCCCGAAGCGGGACAAAAACTCTTTCGAGGCCAGTCTTGCGAGGCCAGTCTTGTCCTTTTCGAGGCCGGGTTTGTCCTTTTCGAGGCGGCCTCCCGCACGGGCGGATTCACGCGGCGGGGAATGGCGCAGGCGCGGCTCTCACCTGCGATGCGCGCGCGCCAGAGGCCGATTTCCGCCGGGGCGGAGATCGGAAGCTCTCGTCATTTCGCATCAGCGAGCAGGACGCCCGGCAGCTTCTCGTCGATGGCGGCCTTGATCTGCGCGGCCCTGACGCGATTGGCGTAGGCGGTCGGATGGCCGTCGATCCTGATGCTGATCTGCTCGCCGGCGGCCTTCTCCTTCTCAAGGGACGCATCGATGACGATTGCGCCTGCGCCGGTCAGGCGCTGCATGATCGCATCGTCGGTAAAGCCCGTGCCCTGCAAATATTTATCCGGCACCCGGAGATAGGGGATGATGGTCGCGACGCCATATTTCTGCTTCGCCAACTTCACCGCCGCCTCCAGCACGCTGACATAGCGTTCGAGGTCGTTGTGATTGACCGTGTGGCGCCATGGGTCGATCAGCGAGCTATAGAGGGCGGAGTCGCCGAGCCATTCGCGCCAATAGAGGCTCAGGCCCTCGTTGCACTCGCCCTTGAAGACGACACGGCCATCCTGCAGCGCGTAGAACGGCGCATGCGCGGTCCAATAGGCCTTGCAGGAGGTTCGCTCGGCATGCCAGGGCGCGGTCAGGAAAACGAACAGCTTCGGATCGGGGCCGATCACCTTGTCGTAGCGCCCCGTCTCCATCTCGCGCAGAAATTGCTGCGGGCTGTAGCCGGTCAGGGCGAGGTTAAGGACGCGGAACTTGCGGCCGGTCAGATCGGCGAAGTCCTGCGGCAGGGTCTCTTTGTTTTTGAGGCCGTCGCCAAAGGTGAAGGAGTCGCCAAAAAAGACGATAGCCGGGCCTGACTCCGCTGAATCGGTATGCCTCAAAAGATCGGAATCGAAAGTGTAATCGGTCTCGTAGATGATTGAATTGTCGCTCGGATCAATCATCTTCGCGTGGTAGGTTCCAGCTTTTTCGGGGCCCCAGCCCATGACCGGCTGACGCACCGCCCAGCCGCGTTCTATGTTCAGCACCGAGTGCGCCGGAATGGCGCCGGCCGCGCCTTCGGCGACCGAAAGACCGAAGGCGAGCGAGGCGAGGACGACCAGCGCGTTGCGTGCATAACCCCTTGCGATGGATGCGAGATCCGCGAACAAGGCGAAGACAAGGATCAGCGTGGCGAGGCGAAATTTCGGAAACGGATGTTTCAGCTCAAGCAATACAATCGCCGCGATCAGCAGAGGGACCAGAGCGAGCCGAGTTAAAGAGGAAATCTTTCTTGCCATGTTCGGAGCCAGCCTCCTTCAGATCTTGAGCGATTTCCGATCCAACGGAATCGGAGAAAAGCCATAACAATTTGTTTCCACACATATTTTTTAACGCAAGTCGGGATTTGCTTCGCGCGAAAACGCAACTGATCGCCAAAATGATGAATGCGATCGATTCCAGAAGTTTCGAGCATCCCATTCGAGCAGGGTAAAACGCTGATAACGGCTTACTTTTTAAGTGTCCAGCCAATCCCAATTGTGACGGGATCGAATTTTCCGGGCTGCATTGCGCCGCGCGCCGGGTCTTTTGCGCTGTTCGAGCCGGCGCCGGCCCGAGAAGGCGGGACTCGGAGGCGCCTTCCCGGCGCAAATCGAAGTCATCCACACCTTAGTGAGCCGATCGGCTTTTGCGGCGGCGCCCCAATGCTATCCTGACGCGCAAGAGGCGCGGCGGCCGCTGATTCTCCCCGTTCGCCAAGATGGCGCCTCGCGAGGCCGCGGCTTTCGAGAGCAGCTTGCGAGAGCGACTTGGGCAGAGGTGTCTCCGTGGACGAAAAATCTTACCCGAGAGATTTCGATTCGTTTCGGCGCCATGCGGGCGCGGAGTCGACGCCGCTCGGCGCCGGTGGGCTGATAGAAATGTCCGGCCAGGTCAAATGGTTCGACGTCGTCAAGGGCTATGGCTTCGTTGCGCCCGACGATGGTGGTCCGGACGTGCTTTTGCATGTCACGACATTGCGCAAGGACGGGTTCCAGGCGGCGCAGGCGGGCGCGCGCATCGCCTGTGAAGCAGTCCGCGGCCAGAAGGGGCTGCAGGTTCTAAAGATCGTCTCGATGGAGGCGCAGGCGACGCATCCGTCCGAGAGCGCACCCCGCACCCATGTCCAAGTGACCCCAACGGGCGGGTTTGAGATCGTCGTCGTCAAATGGTTCAACCGCGCGCGCGGATTCGGCTTCGTCACGCGCGGCGGCGGCACGGAGGATATTTTCATTCACATGGAGACATTGCGGCACTATGGCGTTGCGGAAGTGCATCCGGGCGAAAGTCTTCTGGTGCGGTTCGGCGACGGGCCGAAGGGATTGATGGCGGCCGAAGTGCGGCTTCTCAACGCGGCGGGGCCAAGGGCGCCAAGGGCGCCAAGGGCGCCAAGGTCGCATTGACTGCGGGCGGGGATTTGTCGCAAAGACTCGGCCGAAGGCTCTCCAGGAACGATGCTTTGGCGATTCTTTTGATGCGATACCGAGTGGCCCCGGAGCGATGCGACATTCGGCCGCGCGCGAGTCTGCGGCCGTTTTGGGCCTGGCTTCTCGTGTTGATCCTGTGGATCGCGGGTCCGGTCGCGGTTTTGGCGGAGGCGGCGGGGGCTGAGGCGGAGGCGCCCGCCAAAGTCGAGCAGCTCGATATTGTGACGTCCTCCGGCGCGCATCCGCTTTTCGTCGAAGTGATGCGCACCGAGGCGGAGCGCGAGCGCGGTCTCATGTTCCGCCGCTCGCTGCCGCAAGACCACGGCATGCTGTTTGATTTCGACGCCGAACGGCCGGTTCAGATGTGGATGAAGAATACCTTCATTCCGCTCGACATGATCTTCATTTCGAGGTCCGGCAAAGTCGTCGGCCTCGCCGAAAACACCGAACCGCTGTCGGAGCGGATCATTTCGTCGGGCGCGCCGGCGGCCGGCGTCATCGAGGTCAACGCCGGCGCGGCGGCGCGGATCGGCCTCAAAATCGGCGACCGCATCCGCCATCCACTGTTTTCGAAATGACGGCGCCGAAGGCGCGACCCACGGCCGGCCTTGTTCGCGCCGGCGCCGCGTGATAGCGAAAGACGCGGTAGGACATGCGGGATTTTCTCGCCATGCGGGGTATAGCGCAGCCTGGTAGCGCGGAAGTTTTGGGAACTTCAGGTCGCAGGTTCGAATCCTGCTGCCCCGACCAATCTGGTTTGCTTTGACATTTCGGAACGCCCGACATGACCGCACGCATCTATACGCCAGCCAGGACCGCGACCCAGTCGGGCAAAGCCCGGACAAAGCAGTGGATTCTCGAATTCGATCCGGAAACGCCGCGCGAGATCGATCCGCTGATGGGCTGGACCGGCTCAAGCGACATGAAAAGTCAGGTGCGCTTGCGCTTTGGCGACAAGGATGAGGCGATCGCCTATGCGCAGAGGCATGGGATCGCCTATCGCGTCGAGGAGCCGAAGCCGCATGTCCGCAGAATCGTGTCCTATGCGGATAATTTCAGGTCGACCCGCCTTGGCCAGTGGACCCATTAGATCGCCAAAACTTTGGACTGAACGGGCCATACCGCCGAACGACCCCGTAGCTCAGCTGGATAGAGCAGCCGCCTTCTAAGCGGCAGGTCGCAGGTTCGAACCCTGCCGGGGTCGCCAGCGCCGGCGCGCTGCGGGCGGACGGCGCTGCTGGCGGGGAGAAAAGGTGCCGGGCTATTACGAATTCTTCGCCGGCGGCGGCATGGTTCGCGCGGGGCTCGGCCCCGACTGGACCTGTCTCTTCGCCAATGATTTCGACCCGAAAAAGAGCGCCGCCTATCGCGCCAACTGGGGCGCCGCCGAACTCGTGACCGCCGACGTCGCGGTGCTGGCGCCGGGCGATCTGCCGAAGTCCCGCGCGAATCTCGCCTGGGCCTCGTTTCCGTGTCAGGATTTGTCGCTTGCCGGAGCAGGCGCGGGCCTCAAGGGCGCGCGGAGCGGGACGTTCTACGCCTTCTGGTCCTTGATGGAACGCCTGATCGCCGAGCATCGCGCGCCGGACCTCATCGTCCTCGAAAACGTCAAGGGCGCACTCACCTCGCATGGAGGCGCGGATTTTGCGGCGCTTCTCGCTCAACTGTACAGGGGCGGCTATGCGTTCGGGGGGATCATCGTGGATGGCGCGCTGTTCACGCCGCAATCGCGCCCGCGCCTTTTCGTCATCGGCGTTCGCGCGGGGCTTGCCATTCCGCCCCAGGTCAAGGGAGACGGCGGCTCGCATTGGCATCCCGCGGCGGTGCTGAAGGCGCATGCGGCGCTGCCGCCGCAGCTGAAGCGCGGCTGGGTGTGGTGGGCCATGCCGGCGCCGTCCACGCGGGAGACGCGCCTTGAAGACCTCATCGAGGACGATCCCGGCCTCGCCTGGCATACGGAGGCGCAGACCCTGCAACTGGTCGCCCTGATGAACGAGAGCAACCGGCGCAAGCTGGAGGCGGCCAAACGGGCAGGGCGGCGCATCGTCGGCTGCATCTACCGGCGCACGCGGACCGATCCCGCCGGCGTCAGGCGACAGCGCGCGGAGGTGCGGCTCGACGGGCTCGCCGGCTGCCTGCGCACGCCCGCCGGCGGCTCGAGCCGGCAGCTCATTCTGGTCGTCGAGGGCGAAAGCGTCCGCTCGCGGCTCATCTCGGCGCGCGAAACCGCCCGGCTGATGGGGCTGCCCGATTCCTACCGGCTGCCGTCGAACTACAATGAGGTCTATCATTTGACCGGAGACGGCGTCGTTGCGCCGGTCGTTCGCCACCTCGCGGCGCATGTGCTGGAGCCCTTGCTCGCCCATCAGAGCGTCAGCGCGGAAGCCGCCGAATAAGGGAAGGGGAGCCATGTCAGAGGCTTCAGGCGAAGCATCGCATGAAAAAAATGCCTCATATAGATGATAAAATTGAATCTATGGAGTTTGTGAAGGCGCAAAGCGACCCTGACGCCACCGCCCGGCGCAGCGCCATCATGCGCGCCGTCAAATCGAGGGACACCAAACCCGAAATGACGGTCCGCTCTCTCGCGCACCGGCTCGGATTCCGGTTTCGCCTGCATCGCAAAAGCCTGCCCGGCCGCCCCGATCTCGTCTTCGTCGCCCGCCGCAAGGCGATCTTCGTCAATGGCTGCTTCTGGCACGGTCACGACTGCAAGCGCGGGGCGCGCGCGCCGAAGGAGAACGCCTCCTACTGGCGCGCGAAGATCGCCGCCAATCGAAGCCGCGACGCAAGGGTGCGGGCCGAGCTCGCGGCGGCAGGCTGGGAGACCATGACGGTGTGGGAGTGCGAGACGAAAGATGCGGAGGACTTGCGCGCGCGGCTCGTCGCGTTTCTCGCCTAAGACCTCAGCGGCGCTTCCGTTACGCCGCCGCCCCTCATCCTTCGAGACGGGTCCTTCGGACCCTCCTCAGGATGAGGGAGCAAGCGGGATGAGGAAAAGCACGTTCATGATTTTGGATTGATTCAGCCCAAAATCATCGTGATCTAGGCCAGCAACAAACCCTCTTCCTTGAGCGGAAGGAAGCCCGAGGCTCCATTGCGAGCGAAGCAATTCACGCGGCGAACGCAATGGAGCGGACGACTGGAAAGAGCCGCAAGGCGGCGTCTCGAAGCATCGGGCGGGTGAAAGGCGTCTTCAACGCCGAACGGCCGTCGCGGCGCCGGGCCAGCCCCGCGCCAGCTTCGGCTGTTAACCTTGATATCGCAAGGGGATTCGCGTTCCGGACATGCTTTGAAGGCGCCGCCATGCGAATTAATACGACTGTTGCTTGAATGCACAAGCAATTGATTTAGCGCCTATTTTCATGGATCTTTTGGGTCCTGCGAGGTCTCCGCGATGCGCGGTCCAGGCTAAATTCCAGTCGGCTTCCGCGAAACCTCGTGCATATTGACGTTAAGGCTTCGTCAAGGATAGGGATGCGAAACACCCGAACGGAGCTTTGGCCATCTCCAGTTTGAGATCCGCCTCGCGGATCGAAAGCCGGAAGCAGACAGGAATTGCGTATGGTGGCGAAACGCCTTTTGTCTTCCTTCGCGCAGGACCCGGCTATTCGCTCGCTTTTTCCGAACGCCTCCAGCAAGCCCCGACGAATCTTTATGATTGCGCTCGCAGGCTGCGCGGTCGGCATGGGCGGTTGCGCCCAACAGCCGCAGTTGCAGCGCGTTTCGGCCCATTCCAAGGAATATTTTCCATCCTCGAAATACGGCCCCGCGAGCCCGCGAGTCGTCGCCGACGGCGAGCCGGTCCCGCGCGGCGGCGGAACCTATATGGTCGGCCAGCCCTATTCGGTCGCCGGCCACACCTATTATCCGAGCGAGAAGCGTTACGCCGCCATTGGCCTCGCCTCCTGGTACGGCGATGCCTTCCATGGCCGGCGCACCGCCAATGGCGAGGTCTATGACCGCGACGGGCTCACCGCCGCCCATCCGACCATGCCGCTGCCGAGCTACGCGCGCGTGACCAACCTTTACAATCACCGCTCCATCATCGTCCGCGTCAATGATCGCGGGCCTTTCGCGGCGGACCGCATCATGGATGTCTCGCGCCGGACGGCGGAGGCGCTGGAGTTCCGCGAGGGCGGCGCCGCGCGCGTCAAGGTGGAGTATATCGGCGCCGCGAGCCTCGCCGGGTCGGATGACGAAAAACTGCTTGCGACCCTTCGCCTTGACGGGCCAGCGACGCTCGATGGCGAGACGCCGACGATGGTCGCCGACGCTGGGCCTCGGCCCATCGCCGTCGCCGCTCTCGATCCTCGCGCGTCCGGTCAGCCTTCGGGTGGCCGCCACCAGCGCGCCGCCGCGTCCGACGATGACGAACCGGCGGCGCCTGTCGCGAACGCGCGGCGTTTTGTTGGGTCTGCGCCGCTGCCGCCGCCGCGGCCCTATGATCTCGGCGCGCGAGCGCCCGCCGCCTCCAGCCGCCTGCATGTCGCAGCGCGGACGAAAGAGGCCGAATAGGGCGGACTGCGCCGCTCGGCGGGTCGCTGCCGTGGCCGCAAATGACCTACGACGACTACAACGCGTTTTGCCGCGTGCTTCCCGCTGCGAACCATGTGATCCAATGGGGAGGATCGCATGTGTGGAAAGTCGGCGGCAAGATTTTCGCGGTCGGCGGCTGGGCCGAAGGAAAACCCGCCTTCACCTTCAAGGTGAGCGACATCTCATATGAACTGCTGAAAGAGCAACCGGGCCTGCGCCCGGCGCCATATCTTGCCTCGCGCGGCATGAAATGGATCCAGCACTACGCCGAACCCGGACTCTCGGACGAGGAACTGAGAGATTACATTCGCCGATCGCATCGCATCGTCTCTCTTGGTCTGAGCAGGAAGAGCCGGCGCGAATTGGGGCTTGACGAAACATAGCGCGCGTCATTGCGGCGTTCGGCGAAGCCACGTAAACTCTTTGGCATTCCCGCCATTGCGGCGTCGGCGCTTCGCTTTGGCGAAGGCGCGGAAAGGCTTAGAGTGATCGCTCAGTTTAAGGCGCTCCGGACTTCGCCGATGGCGTTGCTCATCGGCTTCGCCATCCTAATCTTCGGCATCGTCCCGCTCGCCTTCGCGCAGACGATCGAGACGAGCGTCCCCCATGCTATTCTAATCGACGCCGACACGGGGACCGTTCTTTTTGAGAAGGACGCCGACGCGCCCGTCACGCCAGCGTCCACCGTGAAAGTCATGACCGCCGCGGTCGTCTTTCGCGAGTTGACCGAAGGCCGAATCAAACTCGACGACCAATTCCTCATCACCGAGAACGCCTGGCGCACCGGCGGCGCTCCGGCGCGCGCCTCGAGCATGTTCGCGGCCGTCAACAGCCGCGTCCGGGTGGAGGATCTCATTCGCGGTCTCGTCATCGATTCAGGCAATGACGCGGCCATCGCGCTCGCCGAAGGGGTCGCAGGCTCCGAAGGGGCCTTCGCCACGCTGATGATGAAACGCGGGCGCGAACTCGGCCTGACGCGGTCCGTCTTCACCAATTCCTGGGGCAAGGACGATCCCGAACAGAAAGTCACCCCGCGCGAGATGGCGCTTCTTGCGGCGCATCTGATCCAGACCTATCCGGATTTCTACAAATATTTCGGCGAAAAAGAGTTTCTCTGGAACAAGATCAAGCAGAGCAACCGCAATCCGCTGCTGACGATGGATATTGGCGCGGACGGGCTGAAGACCGGCAATATCGACGCCAGCGGCTATGGCCTCGTCGGATCGGCGGTTCAGAATGGCCAGCGTTTAATTCTCGCGCTGTACGGCGCTGCGAGCAACAAGGAGCGATCCGAGGAGGCGCGCAAGCTGTTGCTTTGGGGATTCCGGTCTTTCGATTCAAAGACGATCTTCGCCGCCGGCGAGGTCATCGGCGCGGCCAAAGTCTATGGCGGGGCCAGCTCCGACGCGCCGCTCGTCGCCGAGCGGGAGGTCAAAATTCTGCTGCCGCGAAACGGCGCCGACAAATTCACCGGCCGCATCGTCTATGAAGGCCCTCTGATGGCGCCGGTCGAGGCGGGCCGGCAGGTCGCGCGGCTGAAGATCAGCCGCGGCGCGACGGAAGTGCTCGATCTGCCGTTGAAGACCGCCGCCTCGGTCGAGGTCGGATCGCTGCCGCGCCGCGCGATGGACGCCGGGCTTGAATATGTCGGCGCGCTTTTCCGGAAATATGTCGCCAGCAGGATCGAGAAGAAATTCGTCTCCAACCAATGAGCGAAACCCGAGCGAAAGCCGACAAGAGCGTGGAAGCGCGTCCGCGCGGAAAACTGATCACGCTCGAAGGCGGGGAGGGCGCCGGCAAATCGACCCAGATCGACCATTTGTTGCGCCGCTTGCGCGCGGCCGGGATCGAAGTGATAGCAACGCGCGAGCCGGGCGGCTCCGAGGGCGCCGAGATTTTGCGCAAGATTCTCCTGTCCGGGGTCATCAAACCGCTGGGCACGGCGGCCGAGGCGATCCTTTTCGCCGCGGCGCGGATCGACCATATCAACAACACCATCGAGCCGGCGCTGGCGGCCGGAAAATGGGTCGTTTCCGACCGCTTCTCCGATTCGACCCGCGCCTACCAGGGCAGCGGCGGAGAGATCGATCTCCGCGTGCTCAATGCGCTCGAACGCGTCGCCTTGGGGGATCTGCGTCCGGATCTGACCTTGATCCTCGATCTTCCGCCTGAAGAAGGGCTGACGCGGGCGGCCCGCCGCCGCGCGCCGGGAGAGACGCTCGATCGTTTCGAAGGCGAGAACCTTAAATTTCACGAGACCCTGCGCGCGGCTTTTCTCGCCATCGCCGCAGCCGACCCCGGACGCTGCGCAATCATCGACGCCGGCGCCCCCGAGGCGGAGGTGGCGGAAGCCATTGGCGAGGTCGTCGCGGAACGCCTTCTTGCAGCGCGGACCACGGAGCGCGCGCATGGCGCCTAGGGCGACGGGCGCTACTGGCGACGCGCCGCTGGAGGCCGATCGCTTCGAGGAGACGCCGCATCCGCGCGAGGCTGGAAGCCTGTTCGGCCATGCCGAGGCGGAAAACGAACTCCTGCAGGCCTACGCATCGGGACAATTGCCGCAGGCGTTCCTGATTGGCGGACCCGCCGGCGTCGGCAAGGCGACGCTGGCCTGGCGCTTCGCGCGGTTTCTTCTCGCCAACCCGGATCCCGCCGGCGCCCTCAGTCTCGACGTGCCAGCGGATCATCCGGTCGCGCGGCAGGTTTCCGCGCTGTCGCATCCCGACCTTTTTCTCCTGCGGCGGGAGTGGAACGAAAAGGGCAAAAAGCACTTTACCGACATTCGCGTCGATGAGGTGCGCGCGACGCGGGAGAGGTTTCATCAGGCGGCGGGGCGGGGCGGCTACCGGATCTGCATCCTCGACAGCGCCGACGATCTCAATGCCAATAGCGCCAACGCGCTCTTGAAGCTGATCGAGGAGCCGCCGCCGCGATCGGTCTTTCTGATCGTCGCGCAAAGGCCCGGCCGGGTGCTTGCGACCCTTCGCTCGCGCTGCCGCAAGATTGGATTGAAGGCGCTTGAGCCGGCCGACATTGCGCGCATCGTGGCGAGCCTTTGTCCGCCCTGGTCGAGCGCGGCGCCGGCGCAGGTTGAAGCCGCCATCGAGGCGGCCCGCGCATCGCTGCACGGCGTCTTGCGGCTGCTCGACGGGCGCGGGCTCGAAACCGACGCCAGGCTGCGGCGAATGCTGGGCGAACTGCCGAGAGTCGACTGGCGCGTGGTCGACGCCATCGCCGAGCAGGTGTCGTTGCGCGATGGCGCAAATGAATATGAGGCGCTGCTCGCCTCCGTCTACGACTGGCTGGAGGAGAAGGTGCGCGGCGGGGCGCTCGCTGGAACAGGCGATCCGCGTCGGCTTGCGCCTTACGCCGCGGCATGGGAAAAAGTGACGGAGGCGGCGCGCGAGACCGAAGCGCTCAATCTCGACAAGCGTCCGTTCGTCATCGCCCTTTTTTCCGATCTGGCCGCGGCGGCCCGGGCCTCCGCGTGAAACCTCTCAATAATCGCGACGCTCGCGCCTAACATCGTCCGTCAGGACAAACCCATGCCATAATGCGCCCGCTCGCGCGGAGCATGCCCCAGACCTTTGAGATTGCAGTTCCATGTCCGGCCCGTCTTTCTTCATCACGACCGCCATTCCCTACGCCAATGGCGCCCCTCACATCGGGCACGCCTATGAGCGCATCGCGACGGATGCGATCGCCCGTTTCAAACGCCTCGACGGCTATGAGACGCTGTTCCTCACGGGCATGGACGAGCATGGCCAGAAAATGCAGCAGACGGCCGCGCGGGAAGGGCTGACCCCGCTTCAACTCGCCGACCGCACGGCGGCGCAGTTCGCGGCGATGGGCGCGGCGCTGAACGCGCCCGCCGACGACATCGTGCGCACGACGCAGGATCGCCACCGCCTCGCGGCGCAGGAGATCTGGCGGCGCATGGCGGCGGCGGGCGACATTTATCTCTCGAAATATCCAGGCTGGTATTCTGTCCGCGACGAAGCCTTTTTCGATGAATCGGAGCTGACGGGAGGACCGGGGGGCCAGCGTCTCGCGCCGAGCGGCGCGCCGGTCGAGTGGGTCGAGGAGGAGAGCTATTATTTCAGGCTGTCGGCCTATCAGGACCGCCTCCTGAAGCATTATCGCGACCATCCCGAATTCGTGACCCCGGAGAAATACCGCAACGAAGTCATCGCCTTCGTCGAGCGGGGCCTCAACGACCTCTCGGTCAGCCGATCGACCTTCGACTGGGGCATTCCGGTTCCCGGCGACCCCAAGCACGTGATGTATGTATGGGTCGACGCCCTGACCAATTACATCACCGGGACGGGCTTCCCGGACCCGGACGCGCCGCGCGCCAAATTCTGGCCGGCGGACGCGCATGTGATCGGCAAGGACATCACGCGGTTTCACGCGATTTACTGGCCGGCGTTCCTGATGTCAGCCGGGTTGCCCGTGCCGAAGCAGATCGTAACGCACGGGTTCCTCTTCAACCGCGGCGAGAAAATGTCGAAGTCGGTCGGCAATGTGATCGATCCGTTGGCGCTCGCGGCGCATTACGGCGTCGATCCGCTGCGCTATTTCTTTTTGCGCGAGGTTCCGTTCGGGCAGGACGGCAATTATTCGCATGAGGCGATCATCAACCGCATCAACGCCGACCTCGCCAATGATCTCGGCAATCTGGCGCAGCGCTCGCTCTCGATGCTGGCCAAAAACTGCGAGGGCGCATTGCCTTCGCCGGGCGCATTTGAGCCCGCCGACGGGGTGATCCTCGCTCAGGCCGCGGCGCTAGCGCCGCAGGCTCGCGCGCTGATGAAGGATTTCGCCCTGCATCTGATACTGGCGGAGATCTGGCGCATGGTGGCGGAGGCGAACCGCTATTTCGCCGCCGAGGAGCCTTGGATCAAGCGCAAGACCGCCCCCGCACGCATGGCGACGGTCCTCTATGTGACGGCCGAGGTCTTGCGTATAGTCGCGATCATGGCGCAGCCCTTCATGCCGGCGTCGATGGCGAGGCTTCTCGATTCATTGGGCGTTGCGGAGGGCGCGCGCCAATTCACTGATGCCGAGCGCGTGCTGGCGCTGGCGCCGGGGACTCCGCTGCCGCCGCCAGCGCCGATTTTCCCGCGTTACGTCGAGGCGGACGATGCGATCCCGCAATAGCCTTTCCGTCGAGCCAATTCATGCTGATCGATAGCCATTGCCATCTCGATTTTCCCGATTTCGCCGCGGAGCGCGACGCTGTGGTCGAACGCGCGCGCGCGGCCGGCGTCGGGCGCATGGTCTCAATTTCGACCCGGATCGAGAAATTCGCCGAGATCGCTGCGATTGCGGACGCTTATCCCGAGGTGTTCTGCACGGTCGGAGAGCATCCGGAAAACGTCCATGAGGCGCCAGAAGCCGATCTCGATCGCCTGATCGCGCTCGCGGCCCATCCAAAATGCGTCGGCATCGGCGAGGCGGGTCTCGATTATCATCACGACAGCGCGCCGCGCGAGGTCGCCCAGAGAGTCTTCCGCACCCATATCGAAGCCGCCCGGCGGACCCGCCTGCCGCTGGTCATTCATAGCCGCGACGCCGACGCGGATATGGCGGCGATCCTCAAGGACGAAATGGGGAAGGGGCCTTTCAACGCCGTCCTGCATTGCTTCACCTCGTCGCTCGCGCTGGCCGAGGCCGGCCTCGCCCTTGGCCTCTCGATCTCCTTTTCCGGCATCGTGACGTTCAAAAATTCGCAAGCGCTGCGCGAGATCGCCCGCATCGTGCCGATGGACCGGCTGCTCGTCGAAACGGATGCGCCATTTCTCGCCCCCGTTCCCCATCGCGGCAAACGCAACGAGCCGGCCTTCGTCGCGGCCACCGCCGCGGTCCTCGCCGAGGTCAAAGGCGTCTCCGCGGCGACGATCGCCGCCCGGACCAGCGCCAACGCCCTCAATCTGTTTAATAAGATGCCGCCGGCAGCGGCCGAAGTCGCCGCCGAATGAGTCTCGCGATCACAATTTTAGGTTGCGGATCGTCCGCGGGCGTTCCGCGCGTCGGGTACGGATGGGGGGCCTGCGATCCCGCAAACCCGAAAAACCGGCGGCGGCGCTGCTCTATTTTCCTTGAGCGGTCAGGCGCCGACGGCGCGCGGACGCAGGTTCTGGTCGACACCTCGCCCGACCTTCGGGAACAGTTGCTGGGTCAGGACGTCAACAGGCTTGACGGCATTCTCCTGACGCATTCCCACGCAGATCATATCCACGGAATTGACGACGTCCGCCCGCTGGTGATCCTGGCGCGGCGAAAAATCGACCTTCATATGGATGCTCCGACCTCGGCGATCGTGCGCACCCATTTCGACTATATCTTCGCAACCCCGCCCGGCAGCCAATATCCGCCGCTCTTGAACGAGCATCGCCTCACGCCCGGGATGATGGCGCGGATCGACGGCCCCGGCGGCGCAATCGAGGCCATGCCGTTCCGCCTTGAGCACGGCGAAATCGACGCGCTCGGCTTTCGCTTCGGCGATATCGCATATTCGCCGGATCTTAACGGCATCCCCGAAGAGAGCCTGAAATTCCTCCAGGGACTCGATCTCTGGATCGTCGACGCCTTGCGCTACATGCCGCATCCAAGCCATTTTACCGTATCGGAAACGCTTTACTGGATCGCCCGGCTTGAGCCGAAGCGCGCCATCCTGACCAATCTTCATTCGGACCTCGACTTCGAACGGCTGCGGGCCGAAGTGCCGGCCAATGTCGAGGTCGCCTATGACGGAATGCAAATCTCCGGTTAACGGCTAAGACAAAGCGTGATCCTTCATGTTTGAACGAAGCCCGGCGCAAAGGCGATGTATTGAAGGCCAGGATCAGATAGTTATCTCAACACATTGGCACATATTGAAACTTAATGATGTTCCATAATATATCTTATGCGAATTTCGTGTTTGTGGCCGGAGCCGTCGCCATGCCTCCGCGGGCCTGCCCCCGCGACTTTTCCGGACGACGGCTTCGTTCTTGACCGATTTGGGTAGCCAAGCGGCCAGTCTATTGCTATGTTTTAAGTGACACGGGGCATTAGGCATTC
>JBKQMI010000012.1:0-14374 GCA_052146775.1 Methylocella sp.
ATCCCGTTCTAAGCTTTTGGAATCGATCACGTTCATGATTTTGGATTGGTTCAATCCGAAATGGGCATCCCCTTCACGCCCCCGCCGCCTGAGCGGCGCGCGGAGATCGCGAAGAAAGCGGCGGCGAAGAGATTGCGGAAAGAATAGGAGCAGCTTGAACGTCCGATGGAGGGTTGAGCGGCTTGAACCTCCGATGGAATATTAAGTAGCTTGAACCTCTTGACACCCACTGAAGTTGAGGGCCAATATGACGATATCTTGCTAGAGGATTCGTCATGGCTGCTGATAATATGCAACGCCTTCTTGACCGGTTTAAAATAATCGCTCAAGGAGAGATCCCAGAAATTATAAATGGACCGAAATACTCTAAGTACGCCATAACAAATTTCCGCGGCGGAATAGGCAAAAGCACTATTAGTTTCAACCTATCATGGGAAGTGTCGCGTAATAATAAAACACTTCTCCTAGACATGTGCCCTCAAAGGAATTTTACCCAAAGCTTGCTTGGGGAGGATATTTTCTCTATAGACAAAACTATATATGATTTGCTGATCGGTTCTATTTTCTCTGGCGTGAATGATACGAAGACAGATGAAACATTGGTTTCTATTCCCCCATCTTGTATTTCATTCAAGGGTGGCAAAACATGCCACGTTATCCCTGGTTCGTCTGAACTATTTCTTTTTCCATCCGTACTCTATAGCCAAATTGCAGCGGTGTCTCAACTCCCCGGGCAGGACCGCGCCAAAGATGCAAGTCGTCAAATTCTTCTAGCCGTTAATCGTATTATTGGAGAAGCGGCCAAACATACTCAGGCGGATAAGGTTTTGCTCGACACTAGCCCATTCTTTGGGGGAGCTACACATTTATCATGGGTTGCTGCTGAGGCCCTCATAATTCCGGTCCGCGTCGATCAGCATTCTGTTGACACGTTAAAGCAGACGCTAGCGATGCTGAAAGATAAAGAGACTGATTTTTTAAGGCTTAACGAAAAATCTGGCATCACAGATATTCCTAAGGTTCATGCTATCGCAGTAACTCATTGTGGGTGGAATAGGCAGAATCCGAACACACCAGATCACTCAACCCAGTCATACGTGAAAATTATCATGGATATTGTCGAACAATACCGAGAGCTTTTTTCTCACGATGATATAGTTGATAGTATACACCTGCTTGATGATTTTCATTCTGCTGGACGCATAAGCGGATCGCGCCGAATACCGCTTGCCCAACTTAGGGTTGGCCAACAGGCCACGATTGGAGGCCAAAAACTGGAGGTCAACCAATCGATTGTGCGCTACCAAGCGGAAATGAGAGCGCTGGCTCAAGTCATTTAGCGGAACAAATATCCTTGACGCTAAGCATGAAAGTTCATGCCAAGCTTGGCATGAACAAGCTTCTTGTCGCTGCGCGCGCAGCGGGGGCGTCAAGGGGATACCCAATCAATCCAAAATCATCGCGATCACAGGCCGCGCGGCGGCGTCCGATCAATGGAGCGAGCCGTTTGATCAGGATTTGGCGAGCGGCTCCCTGAACCTGACGATCTGATGGTTCTCGTCGCCGTCGACGATTTCGACGTTGACAAGCTTTCCGGCCTCCTCATTGACATACACCTCGCGCGGCTTCTGGATGAGATGGTCGAGGCCCTTAAGGGCGATCTCGAAAATGTCGTCTTTTGGATCGTAGACGACGCCCAAAAGCGGCAGCCAGGTCGCCTCGATCTGGTCGCCGAGCTTTAACGAGGCGATTTCGATTTCCGCCTGCGCGTCCTTGAGGCCCTTCGACACGCCATTGAAGAACGCGCCCCATTCGGACTTTTCCAGTTTTCGCGTGGTCATCACGGTCTTCCCCGTTGCGGTGAATGTTGCAATTATTGTTTCTGGAGCGCTTTCCGGCGGCCGGCTGCAAACCATCAGAGCCCGGCCTCGACCCATAAATGCGCTCAAGGGCGCAATGGTTTCGCTTTCAACCGCCATGTTCCCACCGGTCACGCCCCGGAGTACGGCAATTTGGGAGTTTTGATCAACCGGCGCTTCATCCGTTTGTTTTGGCGCAAAGCCTTGTCCAAAATCCCTGCAATTTTTGAGAACGCGCGTCTGATCCAGGATTTCGGCCGATGAAAGCCATGATATTCGAAGGTCCGGGCAAGCCGCTCTCCCTCAAGGAGGTCGCGACCCCGCGCCCGGACGCCAATCAGGTGCTGATCGAGGTCCGCGCCTGCGCCGTGTGCCGCACCGACCTTCACATCATCGATGGCGAATTGCCGCAGCCAAAGCTGCCGCTGATCCTTGGCCATGAGATCGTTGGCGTGGTGGCGGGTCTCGGCGAGAAGGTCGCGCGCTTCAAGCCGGGCGACCGGGTCGGCGCGCCCTGGCTCGGCTGGACCTGCGGCGTCTGCGGTTTCTGCCGTTCGGGGCGCGAAAATCTTTGCGACGAGGCGCGCTTCACCGGCTACGACATCGACGGCGGATTTGCGCAGTTCACGGTCGCCGACGAGCGGTTCTGCTTCCCGCTTCCGGCGCTCTACGCCGATATCGAGGCGGCGCCGCTGCTTTGCGCGGGCCTTATTGGCTATCGGTCGCTTCGGCTCGCCGGAGAAGGGCGCCGCCTCGGCATTTACGGCTTCGGCGCAGCGGCGCATATCATCGCGCAGGTCGCGCGGCATCTTGGCTGGGAGATCTACGCCTTCACGCGGCCGGGCGACGCGACCGCCGAAGCTTTTGCGCGCGAATGCGGGGCCGTCTGGGCGGGCGGCTCTTTGACTTCCCCGCCCGAGCCGCTCGACGCGGCGCTGATTTTCGCGCCTGTCGGCGCGCTCGTACCCACTGCCCTCCATGCGCTGGAAAAAGGCGGAACCGTCGTTTGCGGCGGCATCCACATGAGCGACATCCCGGCTTTTCCCTACGCCGATCTCTGGGAGGAGCGGATGATCCGCTCGGTCGCCAATCTGACGCGGCGCGACGCGGAGGAGTTTCTGGCTCTCGCGCCCAAAGTCCCGGTGCGGACGCGGGCTATTGCCTATCCGCTGGAGCGCGCCAATGAGGCGCTGGAGGATTTGCGCTGCGGCCGCATCTCGGGCGCCGCCGTGCTGGTCCCGCCAGCCGTTTCGAGCTGAGCGAAACCATGAATCATTCCGCCATCGCAAGCCTCATTCGTTTCGTCCTGTCCAATTTCACGGCGGTTTTGTTCGTCGCGGCGCTGCTCTGCGCCGCATTGGAGAGGCCTCGGCCCACGGCGGACCGCACGCTCTCCTGGCTCCTGCTTTTGCCGCTTGGCGTCGGCGGGCTGTGGAGCGCTTTCTTCCACCTCGCCTATCCCGAAATGGCGGCGCGGTTCATCGGCTGGGCGGACAGCCCTTTCCAGTTCGAGGTCGGCATGGCTGATCTTGCTTTTGGCGTTGCCGGCTGCGCGGCGTTTCGGGCGAGTTTCGGCTTCAGGGGCGCCGTCGTGCTCGTTAATGCGATCTTTCTTCTGGGCGACGCGGCCGGCCATGTGCGCCAGATGATCGCCGCGGAAAATTTCGCGCCCGGCAACGCGGGGCCCGTGTTCTATCTTGACATCATCCTGCCAGTCTTGACGATCGCGCTGCTTTTAATGTCTCGGCGGAGCCGCGCCGAAGCCTCCTCCGACACGGTCAGCTTTTGACCGCGCTTAACTCCGCGCCGTCGAAAACTTCATCGCGCGCGCGGGCGAGATGGTCCGTCTCCCCCCAGCTCAGCAGAACCCAACGCCCGTCCCGGCGCTCGATCCAGTTGAGCGCGGCGTTGAGCAGCGGAAAATCGCGCTTCGCCATGAGGCTTTGGCCGGACGCGAGCCGGTGAGCGATGTCGAGCACCCCGCCATGCGTGACGACGAGCAGCATCTCCCCGCGATGCTTGTCGGCGAGGCCCGCGAAAGCCGCCGCGACGCGCGCGGAAAACGCACCGAGGCTCTCGCCGCCGCCGGGCAGGGGACGATCCGGCTCGCGCGCGCGAAAGCTGGCGTAATCGGCCGGATAGCGCATCTGCGCCTCGGCATGCGTCAATCCCTGAAACGCGCCGAAAAAGCGCTCCCGAAGGGTTTGCGTCCGCTGGGCCTCAAGGCCGAGCTGCGCCGCCGCGACGGCGGCGGTCTCAAAGGTGCGCGTAAGGTCGCTGCTGTAGAGCGCGTCGAAGCTCTGCGTCGCAAGTCTGGCCGCCGCCGCTTTCGCCTGCGCCCGGCCAGTCTCGTTCAGCGGAATGTCGGTCTGGCCCTGCAGGCGGCCTTCGGCGTTCCAGGCCGTTTCGCCATGGCGGACGAGGCAAAATCTGGTCGGCATCGAAACACCGTCTGATGATCGGGCTGAAGCTGGGGCTTTTTATAGCTCAATTTCCAAGTCGATTTGCAGTGGCCGGCCGCGCCGATTTGTCGCGCCGCTTGGCCGGACGCTTCCTCACTCCAGCGAAAGAGCCGCGGCGACAGGTTGTGGCGGCTCTTTCGGAAAGGTCTGCTCCCAGCCGCCGCCGAGCGCCTTGTAGAGCTGGATGAGATTGGTCGAGACGCTGGTCGTGCTTTGCGCAAGCTGTTGCTGCGACGCCAGCAAGGTCCGTTGCGCATCGAGAACGGTGATGAAATCCGCGACGCCATTCGTGTAGCGCACGCGCGAAAGGGACAGCGCCTCGCGCGAATGCTCGACCGCGGCCTTCAGGCTGTCGCGTCGGCGCTGTTCGGAGGCGAAGGCGTTGAGCGCGTTGACGACGTCGTGCCAGGCCTGAAGCACGGTCTTATGGTAACTGATCGCGGCTTCCTGCTGCTGGTCGGCGCGCAGATCGAGCGTCGATTTCAGCCGGCCGCCCTCGAAAATCGGCAGCGAGACGCTGGGCCCGAACTGATATTGCAGCGAGCTGCCCTTCCATAGGTTCTTGAGGTCGAGCGCATTGAGTTCGATATTGCCGTTCAATTTGACGCTCGGGTAAAAGTTGGCGACCGCGACGCCGACATCGGCGGTCGCCGCATGCAGCTGCGCCTCCGCCGCGCGGATGTCGGGGCGCCGTCGCGCAAGCTCGGAGGGCACGCCGAGCGGCGCGCGCGGCGGCGTCGGCGGCATGGGCTTCGCGTGCGCGAGTTCGCTCTTCAGCGCGCCCGGCCCTTCGTCGAGGATCAGGCTGATCGCGTTGATGTCGACGTCGACCTGGTTTTGGAGGCTCGGCAGCTCGGCGCGGATGCTTTCGACCAGCGCCGCGGCGTTTTCGACGTCAAGGCCGCTCGTCAGCCCCTTGGCGGCGCGGGTCCGCGTCAGCTCCAAAATCTCGGTGGCGCTTTTTAGATTGTCGTTGACGATGTCGATCTGCGCCTGCGCGCCGCGCAGATCGACATAGTCCCGCGCGAGCTCCGCCAATGCGGTGATGAGCAGGTCGCGGCGCTGATATTCGGAGGCCTCAACCTGGGCGTCCGCCGATTCGACTTGGCGCCTGACGTGGCCCCAGATGTCGAGCTCCCAGGATGCGTCGAAGCCGGTTTGCCAGACGCTGATCGGCGGCACGTTCAGATTGGGTCCGGCGAGACTCAAAATGCCGTTCTTGCTGTAGAGTTCGCGTTGGTACGAGGCGTTGCCATTGACGCTCGGCAGCGCCGCCGAGGCGGTGACGCCACGCTCTGCGCGGCTCTCGCCGAGGCGCACCGTCGCTGTCAACACGTCGAGATTTGAATCCGCGACGCGTCCTTCGAGCGAGGTCAGCGTCGGGTCGTGAAAGGTCTTCCACCAGGCGGCCTCGCCAGGCGCGCTCTCGACATAAGCGTGATCGACGGCCGCGCCGCGCTCCTCGGCGCTTTGCGGCTGCGCCTTGCCGAAAAAGGATGCGCGCGGCAGCAGGGGATCGGGCGGCGCGAAATCCGGGCCGACCGAATAGCAGCCGCTCGTCAGAAGGGCGGTGAGCGTCGCCGCCAATCCTATGGCGCATCTTTCAATCATGACGGTCCTGCATCATGGGTCCCGGCGCGGTCTCCACGCCGCGATGATCTACTGCGCGATCAAGGCGAAAATTACGGCCGAAGCGCGCGCGCCTCATTTAATATGTCGTACGTCATATCAATGCGCTGCGCCCGGGCCGCCGGAGACCCTTTTGTTGGTGAGGAAGAAGCAGAAGGGCACGACGCAGAAGGCGACGATGCCCGCGTAAAGGAAGACGTCGGAATAGGCGAGGATCTGAGCCTGCGTGCGGAAGGCGAGGTAAACCTTGCCGACTGCGACGTCATGCGCGGCGCCCGCCGCGTGGCCCATTGCGACCAGCGCTCTTTGCGTGCGTGCGACCAATTCGTTGAACGGTTGATGGAAGGGCGTCGCCCATTTCGAAAGCTGCGCCTGACGCGCCTGCGTCCGCTCCGTGATCATCGCCGTCGCGAGCGAGATCCCGATCGAGCCGAAGACGTTGCGGAACATGGTGAACAGCGCCGTTCCATCGCCGTTGAGACGGCGCGGCAGGGTGATGTAGGCGATCGTGCTGATCGGCACGAAAAGGAACGCGAGGCCTAAGGTCTGCGCCGTGCGCATCGAGACCAGCGTGCCGAAATCAATCGTCTGCGAAAGCCGGCTCGAATAGAAAAACGCTGAACCCATGATGAAAAAACCGAAGGCGATGATGAGGCGGGTCTGAATGAAGCGCATCAGCACGCCGACGATCGGAATGAAGGCGATGATCGCGCCCCCCCCTGGCGAGAGGATGAGGCCCGACCACGTCGCGTCGTAATTGATGACCGTTTGCGCGAATTGCGGAATGATGACGGAGCCCGCGTAAAGGACGCCGCCGACGGCGGAGATGCAGACGCATCCCATCGAGAAATTACGGTCCTTGAAGACGTCGAGATTGACGATCGGATGCTTCGCGGTCTTGAGCCAGATGATTCCGCCAATGATGCCGAAGGCGGCGAGAGCCGCCATCCCCCGCGTGAAGGATGAGGCGAACCAGTCTTCGTCCTCGCCGCGGTCGAGCATCACCTGCAGGCAGCCAAGGCCGAGCGTAATGAAGCCGAGGCCGATGAAGTCGATGTGTTTCGACGCTTTTTGCAGCCAGGGCGGATCCTCGACCAGAACGAAGATGAGGAAGGCCGCGACGATGCCGACGGGAATATTGGCGAAGAAAATCCATCGCCAGTTGTAGGTGTCGGTGATCACCCCGCCGAGGGTCGGTCCAATCACGGGCGCGACGATCGTCGCGATCGCGGTGACGCCGAAGGCTGCGCCGCGCTTTTCCGGCGGAAAGGTGTCGAGGATGATCGCCTGCTGGTTCGGCTGCATGCCGCCGCCGAAAAAGCCCTGCAGCAGCCGGAAGAGAACGAGTTGCGGCAGGCTGTCGGCGACGCCGCAGAGAAACGAGCACACCGTGAACATCGCGATGCAGATCATAAAGTAGCGCTTGCGGCCGATCACCGCGCTGAGCCAGCCGGAGATGGTGAGGACGATGGCGTTGGCGACGAGATAGGAGGTCAGCGCCCAGGTCGCTTCGTCATTGCTGGCCGAGAGGCTGCCCGCAATGTGCGGCAGCGCGACGTTGACGATCGTCGTGTCGAGGATCTCCATGAAGGCCGCGAGCGTGACGACCACGGCGATGGCCCAGGGGTTGCCCGAAGGCCGCCAATGGGCGTGCGCATCCGGCTTCGTCATTTCAGCTTCACCGTCGGCGCGGCCGAGATGCCGAGCGGCAGCGGCAGAGCCGGATCGAGGCCGCTGTCGATGGTTATCTTGGTCGGGACGCGCTGCACGATCTTGATGAAATTGCCCGTCGCATTCTCCGGCGGAAACGCCGTGAACTTTGAGCCCGACCCGAGCTGAATGCTATCGACGTGGCCCTTGAGCTTCAGATGCGGATAGGCGTCGATCTTGATATCGACCGGCTGCCCTGGCCGGATGCGGTCGAGCTGGGTCTCCTTGAAGTTGGCAGTCACCCAGACCTCAGGCGAAACGATCGAGAAGATCTGCTGACCGGGGGTCACATAATTGCCAACCTCGACATTGCGTTTGGTGATCCAGCCGTCCTGCGGCGCCCTGACGATGGTCCATTCGAAGTTCAAATTCGCCTGATCGAGCTTCGCCTTGGCCTGCTCGACCTGACCGGTAAGCTGGCCGACTTCCGCGTCGGCCTGGCCGATGCGCTGCGGCACGGGCTCGGCCACCGCCACCTGCGCCGCGGCGAGCGCCACTTGAGCCTGCGCCTGACGCAGCGCCGCGGTCGCCGCGTCGACCTCCTGCTGGGTCGTCGCCTGTTTCGGAAGGCTGCGCTGGCGCTGATAATCGGCCTCCGCCTTGACTTCCGCGGCCTGCGCCGAGGCGAGCTGCGCCTTGGTCTGCTCCAGCTGAGCCGGAAAATTCTTCCGCGCGATTTCGGCGCCGAGCTTCAGGCCGGCGAGCTGGGCCTCGGCGACCTTAAGGGCGCCTTCGGCGGAATCGCGGTCCTGAATATATTGTCGCGGATCAATATGGATCAGCGGTTCGCCCTTGCGCACGAATTGATTGTCGGCGACGTCGAGCGAGACGACGAGTCCCGAGACTTGCGGCGCGATCGTCACCGCGCGGCCGTCGGTATAGGCGTCGTCGGTGGACTCGATGTTGAGGGTGGAGAAATAGAGATAGGCGCCGCCGCCGCCCACCAAAGCCGCGATGAGGAGGCCGACGAACAAAAGCGAGCGCTTCTGCTTGGGCGGCGCCGCTTCATCCTGCGGCGCGCTCTGGTCCTCGTCCGGTTCCGCGCGATCTTCGGGGGGCGCCTCGGCGACCTCGCGCTCCGGCGCCCTCTCGTCCCGCTCGCGCAGTTCGGCTTCGGGCATTTCGGTTTCGGAATGGTGATCCATTCTGTGATCCGCTCGACTGTTTCTAGATGGAGCTTGCGCGCCGACGCCTTTTGGGTGCATAGCTATCAACCGAACTCATTGGTACGGTTACACGAGATTTCGCGCGCGTCAACGATGAAGTGTCAGGCAAGCCCGATCCCGCGCGGCGAAAAACGCCGCGACCAGATCTCCGCCGTCGCGGAGGGCGTGTTTCTTGAGCGCGGTTACGCCGAAACGACGATGCAACTCATCGCCGAGCGGGCGGGCGCCTCGAAGGAAACTCTTTACCGGCATTTTGGCTGCAAGGAGGCGCTGTTTTCCGAGGTCGTGCGCCGACGCTCCGCGATCATGATGGGCGGCGAGGAGGGCGAATTGTCAGGACCGCCGAGGCAGGTCCTTTTCGACCTCGCGCTCAGCATTCTGCATTTCCTCGGCGGCGCCGATTCAATCTGCCTCTATCGCGTGGTCGTGGCCGAGTCGCCGCGCGAGCCGGAGCTTGGCCGCATTTTTTACGAACAGGGACCGGGCCGGGTCATCGCCCGGCTGTCGGACTATCTGACACAGGCCGCCGGACGCGGCGAATTGCGGGTGGGCGACCCCGATCTCGCAGCGAAGCTTTTTATCGGAGCCGTCATCGCTCATCACCACATGTTGCGTCTCGTCGTCAAGGCGGCATTCACAGAAGCGGAGGTGCTCACCCACGCGACAGAGGCCGTCCACCTGTTCATGGCGCGCTATGGCGCGTGAGCGTGATCCAGAGCAGGATCACGCTTGAATGAATCGCGGCGTGATTGAACGAAGGCGCTAACGCGGCGGACGCGGCGAGGACATGAGCGTCCGCAGTCTCTCGCCGGCGCCGCAACGATCCTACATCCATGCGGTCTCGAAGTTCAGCCGCCATTTCGGCCGGTCGCCGGACCGGCTCGGGCTCGAGGATGTTCACGCCTTCCAGGTTCAGCTCGTCTCGAACGGGATTTCCTGGCCGTCCCTCAGCCAGATCGTCTGCGCCTTGCGCTTTTTCTGTGGAGCGCGGCCCGCCAGATCTCCGCTCCGGCGCGCGTCGCTACGCGAGGCGCCAGGCGATGGCGCAGATCGCGAGCGCCACGACGGACGCCGTGCTGAGAAGGAATTTCGCAGTCGTGAACCGGCTCGCGCAGCGGACCCTTGACGGCGCGCGCTGCGGCCAGCGATCCAGAACCTCCAGCAGCGTGAAATTCTCTGCATAATCGCAAAGGGCGGCGCCGATCGCGCCGACCACGAGCGCCACCGCCGCCCAACGCCACGCGCCGTCGAAGTTGCGCGCTGCAATGATGCCGACGCCCGCGAAGAAAGTAGCGTAAGCAGCTGGGAAGATCATGTCGGCCCAGAGCATCGCGCGGAACCGGGCGATGCCGGCCGGGCCGTAGAGATCGAGCAACTGCGCGGCCTCGTCGGGCGTGTAGCTGAGCCGCAGGTCGAGCTGGGGCGCCCCGCCGGCCCGGCGTTTGAGGTCGCGGATGCCCCAGGGGGTCAACCAAAAGCCGATCAGGAATGAAAGGCACAGCGCTCCCGATATCCACAGCAGGACGGTCATGACGGCCTCCGATCGACGGCGCGACAAGATTCGGCGACCGCCATGCCGAGGACCAGTCGCTCGATGGCCGCCATCCAGTCCGTCGCCTTCGCGCCATAGTCCCCGAAGTAGAATTGCCGTGCGAACTGCCCGAGCAGGCCGAGTATGCCGGTGACGATCAGTTCCTGCGCCTCGCTGGCGGGGATCGCGCCTTGCCGCACGCCGATTGCGATCAGCGCGTTCATGTGGCCGATGAGAGAGCGCCGTCGCTGCGCCGGCGACAGTCTCGGCCAGAAGCGGCGCAGGTTCTCTTGGAAGAACATCGCGGCTTCGACGTCTTCGTCGAGGAGAGCGAGGTAGGCGCGAAGCGCCTCGCGCATTTGATCGTGGAACGCAGCGTCCGTCGGCGCCGGAAGATTGCCGAAGATCCAGTCGAACGCGCGTTCGAACAGGGCGTAGGCGAGCGCCTCCTTGCTCTCGAAGTGCTTGAACAGGGCGGGATTCGAATAGCCGCTTTCCCTCGCGATATCCCGGATGCTTGCACCGTCGACGCCGTTGCGGACGAAAAGCGCCAGCGCCGCGGCCAGAATCGCCTGCTTCCCCGGGGCGTCCCGGTCTTCGACGAAGCAGCGAGGGTTGCGGGATATTGTCATGCAAAAAAAGTTAGCAAATGCTAACCTTTTGGTCAATGCAGACTTTCGAGGGCGGCGGCTTCGATCGGACGCTCTGGCGTCGACATTTTGCGCATCGAAGCTGGCTGCGAGCGCGCCATTGCCCGATCCGTGCGGCGCGTCTTATTTTGCATAAGGCGGCGCGCGAAACGCCAACGCGCCGCCGTTCCGCGTTGTTCCGGGCGCGCTCAAAAAGGCGCCCGGAGGAATCAAGCCTTACGCTGAAACCTTACGGCACTCTTCAGCGGTCGCCTTGCACGATTCGGCGCAGGCTTTGCACTCCGGGTAATCGAGGAATTTTTCGCACACTTTCTGGCAATCGACGCAAACCAGTTCGACGGCTTTGGCGAAACTTGCGGTGTGGGGCGAATTCACGGCGGCCAGCGCTTGCAGCGCCTGGGTCGCGGCGACCATCTGATAGGCATGGTCGATGCATTCGGTCATGGTGTAGTCCTTCATCGCCAGCATGCCGAAACAGTGCCTCAGGCAGTCGTTGCCCGCGCCGACGCAATGGCCGGCGGCCTCTTCAAGAGGCTTGAACATCGCCGCATGCATGGCGCCCATGGGTGCGGCGCCCGTCTCGGCGAAAGCCTGTGGGGTTGTGGCGGCTGCGACCGCCGCGGCGGTTCCGATAGCGGCAAGGAATTCACGACGTTGCATGATAGTCTCCCGGATTCTGGATGTTGGTCGGGCGGGTCGAGATATCGCATCGCTGGTCTACAAAGAGGCGCGAAAGCCCCAACTAAAGCGGAGGCGAATAGAGCAGGCGTGCTCGCATCTGTATAAGCAGTTGCCGCAGATGGTCAACGCCTGTATTTTTATACTAAATCCATGCTCTATATGAACGCGGCGTCCTCCTGCGCGCGCGGGCGTATCCCACACAGGCGTCCCGGCAGAGACGTATCCCGGGTTTCGGAGATCCAAAACCGGGAGTTTCTTCGGTTGTTTTTAAATGGGGCGCCTGCTCCAACTATTTATGCCTACCGGGATCGAATTTGAAGGAGTTCTTTTTATGCCTCAGAATGACCCGAAGGACGCACCGAACGCCACGCCGGATCGGACGCCGAGAGGCGAAAGCCTGCGCGACAAAGTCGGAGCCGCCGTGCTCGGATTCATGTTGACAGGCGTGATCGGCACGATGGTCGCCACATGGTTTCAGCAGCGCGGCTGGGCGTGGCAGAACAGAGTGATGCAGGTTGAAAAGGATACCGCAAGCGCTTTGGACTCGCTTCGTTCCGCTTCGGATCTTCTGGACAAGCGTTGGTCCGCGACGTTCCAGATGGTTCAAGCAATTCAAAACGCCCGTGAAGGAGGCGAGTCGACGGCGGCGAAGAACGGTTTTCTGGCTGTCAACAATGAATGGGAGTTGCAATACGCCAACGTCGACGCGGGCGTCGAGTTTAACATAGACAGACCCTTCGGCGTCGACGCGAGCCGCATGCCGGATTCTCTGTGGGCGTTTCAATGCAACGCCTTCCCTTTCGGCGGCGAACAAGGTGTGGCGGCCCTTGATCCGGGCTCTGCTCATACCATCCTGACCGTGATCAACCATTGCCAGGATCTCGTCAGAACGGATATCAATAGCCTTGGCAAGACGCCAGACGACCAGACTGCGCTCAAACGCATTCTTGCCGAGTCCTACTTCCGCCTTTCGCATATCTACTATATCGACGATGCGCTTCGCTGTGTGATTTTGGAGCGCGCCGTCGCCATGCGCCGTAGCCTTGACGCAGAACTCAGCTGGGGATCATTCTTTCACGCTGCGCGGAAGGCCTACGAGATTCCTGTCAAAGAGCATGAGTGCATCGCGGGTTACCGTGAGTGGTCTGAAAAGAACCGCCAGGAGAAATAACGCGCCTCGCTGCAAATCCGATCCAATGCCGTGGCTCCGCTCCGATTGTCTTCGCTCTCAGGATTCATAGTTTTCCATCCGTCCAATCGCAAGAATCTCTCTTTGCAACGCCCTTCGTCTGAATTTCGGCGCGGGGTTGGGACGCACGGTTTTCGGCCGGCATATGTATCAGGCGGACTCATCATCGCCACATCAGGACGACAGCGTCCTTGCGGATCGCACGCGTCCTGACGAACGGCCGTTTGACGCGCCCCTCGGCGGCGGCGCAGCGACGGTGCGAGGTCCGCGCTGCGATGGATGATATGGGGCGATCGTTTCAAACAACTCTTTACGAGAAGACTATATCCGCTCTGAAGTTTTCTAAAAGAGCCTGTGCATAGCTTGGGTTTTTGGTGAAATACTCCGCAGATGGGTTTTCCAAAAAGGTGCTAAAACCTTCCGCATGCTCTAAAGCGCTGTCGGGCATGTGGCTGAAACCCATGCTCCAATCTGGGAAGGACCTTTCCTTAATTGGTTTCTTGTATATAGGCGTCACGCCATGAAGGCGGGGATCGCGTCGGATTTTCGCAAACAATTCGTCGATCTTGTCCTCTTCCCCTTCCAACGCCTGGAAAAAAAAACCGTCGCGGTAGAGCAACAGGCCGGTGATGCCCAACTGCTTATTTTCTTCCCGCGCGATTTTTAACAAGGCTTTAAGATCCTGGTCTGACATCTCTGTGTTGGCCAAACCCACATATACCAAACAGCTCAGTGACATTACCGCCTCCTCCTGTGAGATCGTCATGACACGGTAACTAACTTCGATATTTTCCCGGAGCTTGAAATAGCGCGATCAAGCGGTCGACCCCGCGTCGAACGTGACTTTAGAGTCCGGCAAGGAATTTGCCCCCTCGGATGACTTTCCGCAACTGGTTTTTCTTTTGCGCTCTTCCCAAGTTTTTCGACGCCGCCATTGCTAGCGAGCTGAGGGCGACCCGGCGCGGCGAATCGCGCTGGTTACGGGCGCTCGCCGGTGTCGGACATGGACGGCGGACGAGAAGGGCGACGACCGCCGCCGAGAGCTACGCCGTCGGTCCGAGCAGCTGCGAGATCGCGCGTCTCCGGGGCCAGGCGAAGACGCCGCTGTTCACAAAGGGGCCGTTTGCCGCCTATTTCATAATTGTAGGGTGACAGCGTGAGCACCAGAGCACCCGATTAGCGAATCCGCATCAAAAAATTAAGTTCGGGAAGGTGTTTTCTTGCCACGCCAGCAATAAGTGTTATCGATAAACAGCTTTTGCGAAAGGTCGTGTGGCAACGAAAGCGGGACGGCGAGATTGCTGTGGCGTTCCGCTCGATGTGGCCCGAGTCGAACATGTTTGGCTCCTGGCATCCGCGACCTGTCGATAGCTAGCCAGCATTATGCAGCGGGTTGACCGTTACGCCGGGCAAAACGTTGCGGTCGCGTGATCTTTTTCTGTTTTCGCGTGTTTGCGGACGCGCCGCATCTTCTCCGGCGGTGGGCCAGAGGTCGTG
>JBKQMI010000013.1:0-3652 GCA_052146775.1 Methylocella sp.
CTGTGGTAATAATGGCGATAATAATAGGCCTTCTCGACGCCCGGCTGGGCTGCTGGAGCCTCCAGCGTCCGGACGATGGGCGCGCCCTGCAAAAGGCCTGACGCCGGGGCGGCGCGAACGACCGCGGAGCTGACGATGAAGGCGGCCAGCGCGGCGATTAGGGTGGGAGGAAACAGGCGGTGAAATTTCATTCATGCCTCCTCTGGGCTATTAACTGTTTTTTAATGATCCGTCAGGTTTCAAAGACTGCCAAAAAAGCGTGCATTGAAACCGGACTCGGCGCAACAAAAAACGGATTGTTGCGCAGCTGTTCGCCTTTCGCGTTTAACGCGATCAGGACCGAGTCTTGACAATTCAGCGATTTATCGGCTTGCACTGAGACCGCGCGGCGACATGCCCAGCGCGAAGACGGGACCGCCCAATTGACGACCACGACCGCGCACGAAACCAAACCAATGACGGCGGCGCCGGAGCTCGATCCGGCGCGCTCGTTTCAGGGCCTGTTGCTGACCCTGCAGCAATTCTGGGCGGCCCAGGGCTGCGTCATCCTCCAGCCTTACGACATGGAGGTCGGGGCCGGCACATTCCACCCTGGAACGACGCTGCGCTCGCTCGGCCCCCACGCCTGGAAGGCCGCCTATGTGCAGCCCTCGCGCCGTCCCAAGGACGGGCGCTACGGCGAAAATCCGAACCGGCTGCAGCATTATTATCAATTCCAGGTCATTCTGAAGCCCTCGCCGCGCGATCTTCAGGCGCTCTATCTTCGCTCGCTGGCGGCGATTGGCGTCGATTTGCATCTGCATGACATCCGCTTCGTCGAGGACGATTGGGAAAGCCCGACGCTCGGCGCCTGGGGTCTTGGCTGGGAATGCTGGTGCGACGGAATGGAGGTCTCGCAATTCACCTATTTTCAGCAGGTCGCGGGGATCGAATGCGCGCCTGTTTCAGGCGAATTGACCTATGGCCTCGAGCGCCTCGCCATGTATGTGCAGGGCGTCGACAGTATTTTCGACCTCAATTTCAATGGCCGCGAGGGAGATGAGAAGGTCGCCTATGGCGATGTCTTCCGGCAGGCGGAGGAGGAATACTCGCGCTATAATTTTGAGGCCGCCAATGTCGAGCTTTTATTCCAGCATTTCCGCGACGCGGAGGCGGAGTGCGGGGCGCTGCTCGCCGCGGGCGAGCGCGGCGATCGCCACCTGATGGCGCTGCCGGCCTATGACCAATGCCTCAAGGCCTCGCATATTTTCAACCTGCTCGACGCCCGCGGCGTCATCTCCGTCACAGAGCGTCAGAGCTACATCTTACGCGTTCGCGAACTCGCAAAAGCCTGTGGGGCCGCCTGGCTGAAGACCGCGGGCGGCGGCGAGGGCTGAACGCGCCTCAGCGACGGCCGCCGTGGAATCCGCCATGGAAGCCGCCGCCAAAGTGGCCGCCGCCGAAGCCTACGCTGCGGCCGGTGTGTATG
The DNA here is from genome assembly GCA_052146775.1 of Methylocella sp. GTDB lineage: Bacteria > Pseudomonadota > Alphaproteobacteria > Rhizobiales > Beijerinckiaceae > Methylocapsa. Next base: position 1,469 of record JBKQMI010000013.1, read on the forward strand.
CCTCCGCCGTAACCCGCATAGTGTCCGCCACGCCAGCCGCCGTACCCATAGCGTCCGCCATGCCAATAATGGCCGCCGCCATAGTATCCGCCGCCGTAATAAGGCCCGCCATAGTAACCGTAATAGGGGTAGCCATAGCCGCAGCCGTAGAAGCCGCAATCGCCGAGCGTCGCCGCGCCGATGCCGAGCGAGAGCGCGCCGAGCACTGTGCCGGCGACCGCCGCACCGGGGTTGTACCCGTAGTAACGGTGATGATGGTAGTAGTGATGGTAATAATGATGATAGTAGTGATGGTGGTAATGGCGATAATAGACGTTTTCGACCTGCATCGGCGCCGGCCTGATGAGATCGCCCGTTGCGACGCTGAGGGGGGCGGCTGGAGCCGCCGAAGCCAGCGCAAGCAAAGCCGCGCCCGACAAAGCGACAAGTGTGTTTCCTCGCGTGTTCATGGCATAACTCCCATTTCTGTCTGTGCAACGCTTCCCCCGCCTTTTCTGTTCCAGATGGCTTGAAAAATAGAGCGCGCGTTATTTTGACCGGGTGAAAAAGGCGCGCCGCCGCCCGCGCCGAAATTTCGGCGGGATTCCCGCTGGCGTTCAGATTCTTCTTGGCGCATCGAAAATCAGCGCTTAGTCAGCGGTGCATCCTTTAACCGGCAGAGGCTCGGCCGGACCGGTCCCGGTCCGCGATCTCGAACGTCTCCCCAAACCTTCGCCCCGAACGCCAGGCCCCCGACGAGACCATGCCCGAACTCCTCCTCGAACTCTTTAGCGAAGAAATCCCGGCCCGCATGCAGGCGCAGGCGGCCGACGATTTGAAGCGCCTTGTCACGGAGGCTCTTGGCGAGCGCGGCCTTGGCTTCGAGGGCGCCGCGAGTTTTGCGACGCCGCGCCGGCTCGCCCTGCACATCGCGGGATTGCCGGCGCGCCAGCCTGATCTGCGCGAAGAAAAGAAGGGCCCGCGCGTCGGCGCGCCGCAGGCGGCGGTTGAGGGATTCTTGAAAAGCGCGGGGCTCGCCTCGATCGAAGACGCGAAAATCGAGTTCGATCCGAAGAAAAAAGGCGAATTCTATGTCGCGGTGATCGAGCGCAAGGGCCAGGCGACGATCGACGTTCTGGCGGAAATCCTGCCCCACATCGTCAGGCGCTTTCCGTGGCCGAAATCGATGCGCTGGGGCGCGGCCTCCGTGCGCTCCGATTCGCTGCGCTGGGTGCGCCCGCTGCATTCGATCCTTGCGATTTTCGGCCCCGATGCCGAGGATCCGGAAATCGTGCCCTTTTCGGTCGATGGGATCGAAGCCGGTAATCAGACCTATGGCCATCGCTTCATGGCGCCGGGGGCGATCTCCGTGCGGCGCTTCGACGATTACGTTCCGGCGCTCGCCAAAGCCAAAGTGGTGCTCGATCCTGCGCGCCGGCGCGACATCATCCTGCACGACGCGCGCGACCTCGCGCTGGCCCAAGGTCTCGAACTCATCGAGGACGAGGCGCTGCTTGCCGAGGTCGCGGGCCTCGTCGAATGGCCGGTCGTGCTGATCGGCGAATTCGACGCCGCCTTTCTCGATATTCCGCCGGAGGTCATCCGCGCAACGATCCGCGCCAATCAGAAGTGCTTTGTCCTGAACGACGCCGCGACCGGCCGGCTCGCCAATAAATTCGCCCTCGTCGCCAATATCGAGGCGAGCGATGGCGGCGCGGCGATCGCGGCGGGCAATGGCCGGGTTGTCCGCGCGCGGCTCTCGGACGCGAAATTCTTTTGGGACACGGATCGCAAGATCAGGCTTGAGGACCGCCTCGGCAAACTCAATTCGGTCGTCTTCCACGAAAAGCTTGGCACGCAAGGCGCGCGAGTCGAAAGGCTCGTTCTGCTCGCGGAAGAAATCGCTGCGAAGATCGGCGCGGATGCGGCGCTGGCTGGCCGCGCGGCGCTCCTCGTCAAGGCCGACCTCACGTCAGAAATGGTCGGCGAATTTCCCGAATTGCAAGGGCTGATGGGCGGCTATTACGCGAGAGCGCAGGGTGAGCGCGCTGAGGTCGCCGAGGCTATCGCGAATCATTACAAGCCGCAGGGACCGAATGACCGCACACCCTCGGCGCCGGTCGCGATCGCCGTGGCGCTGGCCGACAAGATCGACATTCTCGTCGGCTTCTGGGCGATCGACGAAAAGCCGACCGGCAGCAAGGA
>JBKQMI010000014.1:0-22204 GCA_052146775.1 Methylocella sp.
ATACGGAACTGGCGGTTCGGACGCTTCATTCGCGTTATGGGCTCGACGAAGCCTGAGCCGGAGATTTCCCCCCGTTCCCCGAGGAACGGCCTACAATCTCTTGCGGTCCAGGGTTTGCACTGGTTAAACGGGACCAAAGCGGCAGAGAGCGATGTCAGGGAGCCCGGCGGCGCCCTTTTCGCGCCCTTGACCCACGATCAAGAGGCCTTAAGGCCTGGACAGGATAATGACATGTTTGGCGCCCTCGGCGGACCGCGTCTGCTGCTGCGCCGGCTTCGCGAGGTTATGGCGGAGCCGGTCAGCCCGCAGGCGCGGCTCGACAAGATCGTCGTCCATATCGCCGCCAATATGGTGGCCGAGGTCTGCTCCGTCTATGTGCTGCGCGCCGACGGCCGTCTTGAGCTTTTCGCGACCGAGGGCCTGAACCGGGAGGCGGTCCACCTCACCACCATGCGCGCGAGCGAAGGCCTCGTCGGGCTGATCGCCGAGACGGCCGAGCCGCTCGCCCTCGCCGACGCACAGGCTCATCCGGCCTTCTCCTACCGCCCGGAGACCGGCGAGGAGATCTATTCCTCCTTCCTCGGCGTGCCGATCCTGCGCGGCGGCAACACGCTCGGCGTGCTCGACATCCAAAACAGGGCCCGGCGCGTCTACACCGAGGAGGAAATCGAGGCGCTGCAGACGACGGCCATGCTGCTCGCCGAGATGATCGCCTCGGGCGAGCTACAATCTCTGGCTGAACCCGGCGGCGCCGACATCGCGATCCGCCGCGCGCTCGCCCTCAAAGGCGCCCCGCTCGCCGAAGGCGTCGGCCTCGGCCATGTCGTCCTGCACGAGCCGCGCATCATCATCAAGCAGCTCGTCGCCGAAGACGCCAAGCACGAGATGGGGCGCCTCGACCGGGCGATCGCCGCGATGCGCGATTCAATCGACAACCTGATCGAACGCGGCAACATGGGGCCGGGCGAACATCGCGACGTGCTGGAGACCTTCCGCATGGTCGCCCACGACCGCGGCTGGCTGCGCCGTCTGCGCGAGGCCGTGAACACCGGCCTCACCGCGGAGGCGGCGGTCGAGCGCGTCCAGAACGACGCCAGAGCCAAGCTGCAGCGCCGCACCGAACCCTCGATGCGCGAAAGGCTGCATGATCTCGACGATCTCGCCAACCGCCTGCTGCATCAGCTGACCGGACAGAGCTTCGTCGCCGCGCATGATGAATTGCCGGAAAACGCGATCATCGTCGCGCGCACCATGGGGCCGGCCGCGCTGCTCGAATACGACCGCTCCAAACTGCGCGGCCTCGTGCTCGAGGACGCCGGCGGCGGCAGCCATGTCGCCATCGTCGCGCGCGCGCTCGGCATCCCGGCCGCGGGCGACGTCGCCAATATTCTCGATTTCATCGAACCGGGCGACGCCATCATCGTCGACGGCGCCCTCGGCGACGTGCATGTCCGGCCGACCCCCGATGTTGAACACGCCTATGCCGAGATGGCGCGGCTCCGGGCCAAGCGGCAGGCGCAATATCGCAAGCTGCGCGACGTCCCCGCCGTCACCCGGGACGGCGTCGCCATCGACCTTCATATGAACGCCGGCCTTCTCGTCGACCTCCACCATGTCGCCGAGACCGGCGCCATCTCGGTCGGCCTGTTCCGCACCGAGCTGCAGTTCATGCTGGCCTCGCGTTTCCCGCGGATGAGCGAGCAGGAGACTCTCTACCGCACGGCGCTGGATCTCGCGCCGGGCAAGCCGATCACCTTCCGCACGCTCGACATCGGTTCGGACAAGGTGCTGCCCTATATGACGCAGCTGAAGGAGGAGAATCCGGCCCTCGGCTGGCGCGCCATTCGCATCGGCCTCGACCGGCCGGCGTTGCTGCGCAGCCAGCTGCGCGCCTTGCTGCGCGCCGGCGCCGGGCGCGACCTGCGCATCATGTTCCCGATGATCGCGAGCATCAGTGAATTCGACTCGGCGAGAGCCATGGTCGATCTCGAGATCGCGCATCTGTTGCGCCATGGGCGCGAGCCGCCGTCCGATCTCAAGGTCGGCATCATGGTGGAGGTGCCGTCGCTTTTGTTCGAACTCGAGCACATCTGCCGCCGCGTCGATTTTCTGTCGGTCGGCTCGAATGATCTCATGCAATATTTCTTCGCGGCGGACCGCGAGAACAAGCGCGTCTTTCAGCGCTTCGATCCTCTGTCGCCGCCCTTCCTCGCCGCCCTGAAGCATATCGCCGACACGGCTCGCGTCACATCGACGCCCCTGACTCTGTGCGGCGAAATCGGCGGCAAGCCGCTGGAGGCGCTGGCGTTGCTGGCGATCGGCTACCGCGGCCTCTCGATGTCGGCGGCGGCGATCGGGCCGGTCAAGGCCATGGTGCTCGCGACCGATCTGCGTGTCGCCAGAGCCTTTCTCGCCAATCTCCTCGCCGAGACGACGTCAGGCCCGAAACTGCGCGAGGGACTACGGAGATTCGCGGAGGATCAGGGCATTCCTATATAGGAGAGCAATAGCCGCCTCCCGCGCCCGAAAATCGCGTTCCCGCAGTCCCATTTCAGTTGTCAGATGCTGCCGCAAGAAAAGCTCGATCTCATTTTACGCCGTCACGCGGAAATCTCCGCCCGTCTCAACGAGGCGCCGGAGCCCGCGCTCTATGTGGCGCTCTCGCGCGAACTCGCCGGTCTCGAAGACGTGGCCGGGGCGATTCGCGACTACCGCACGCAGAGCGCGGAAGCCGCCGGCCTTGCGGCCATGCTGCACGATCCCGCGACCGACCCCGAGATGCGCAGCCTCGTCGAAGAGGAACTGCGCGGGGCCGAGCTTCGTCTCGAAACGCTCGAACAGCAATTGAAGATCGCGCTCCTGCCGAAGGATTCGGCTGATGAAAAAAGCGCCATTCTGGAAGTGCGCGCCGGAACCGGCGGCGACGAGGCGGCGCTGTTCGCCGGCGATCTTTTCCGCATGTATCAGCGCTACGCCGAATCGAAAGGCTGGACCGTCGAGATCGTGTCGGCGAGCGAAGGCGCCGCCGGCGGCTACAAAGAGATCATCGCCGAGATCGCCGGCCGCGGCGTGTTCGCACGGCTCAAGTTCGAATCGGGCGCCCATCGCGTGCAGCGCGTGCCGGACACCGAAACGCAGGGGCGGATCCACACCTCGGCGGCGACCGTCGCGGTGCTGCCGCAGGCGGAGGAGGTCGACGTCGAGATCAACGAAGCGGACCTCAAGATCGACACCATGCGCGCGCAGGGGGCCGGCGGCCAGCACGTCAACAAGACGGAATCGGCGATCCGCATCACCCATCTTCCGACCGGAACGATCATCTTCGTGCAGGACGAACGCTCGCAGCACAAGAACCGCGCGCGGGCGATGGCGCTGCTGCGCGCGCGCATCTATGACGCGGAACGGCAAAAGCTCGACGCCGAGCGCGCCGCCGACCGGCGCTCGCAGGTCGGCTCAGGCGATCGCTCGGAGCGCATCCGCACCTATAATTTCCCGCAAGGCCGCTTGACCGATCACCGCATCAATCTGACGCTCTACAAGCTGGACAAGATCATGACCGGCGAGGCCCTCGACGAAGTGATCGACGCGCTCCTCACCCATCATCAGGCCGCCCTCCTCGCCGACAGCGAGAGGCAGGGGCCGTGAAGGCCTTCGCCGCGCCCTGGCTGGTCTTCGCGCTTCTGTCTGCGGCCTTCGCCGCGCTGACCGCGATTTTCGCCAAGATCGGCGTCGCCAACGTCAATTCCGATTTCGCCACGCTGATCCGCACGGTGGTCATCGTCGCGGTCCTCACGGCGATCCTTTCGGCGACGGGCGAGTTTCAGCCCCTCGGCTCCATCGCGCCCCGCACCTACCTCTTTCTCACCCTTTCGGGACTGGCGACGGGCGCGTCCTGGATTTGCTATTTCCGCGCCCTGAAGCTCGGCGACGCCGCGCGCGTCGCCCCGATCGACAAGCTCTCGACGGTCCTTGTCGCCATTTTCGGGGTCGCTTTTCTGGGCGAGCGCCTGTCCGCGCCGAACTGGCTCGGCGTCATCCTCATCGGCTGCGGCGCCCTGCTCGTCGCCTATAGGGGCTGAGCCTGATCCGCGCGAATTCGAGCCGCAAAAAGCCGCCAGAAAAACATCTATATATAACAAATAGATACAAACAAAGGCCGCAGCGGCAAACGCCCGCCTCGCAACCAATTGCGGCTTTGCGGCGTTGTCTTCGATCATTTATCGCGATCATTTATCGAAGGTCGCCCGCATGTTCGGGAAATCTCACCTCGGCCCGATGCAGGAAGGGCCGCGGCCGTGGCTGGACAGGCTGATCTATTCCGACGCCGCTCTCAACATCCCCGAAATCATCCGGGTCGAGAGCGTCGCTTTCGAGGATGGCGAGCCGATTCCAGGACTTTTCGCCGCCGACGGTGAGCGGGATTCGCCGCCTTTGCGCTGGCGCGGCGTGCCGGACGGCGCGGGCGCCGTCGTGCTTGTGGTCGAGGACGCGGACAGCCCGACTCCGGCGCCTTTCATTCACGCTTTGGCGATCAAGGCGCCGGGGCGGGACGATGATCTCATTCCGGGCGCGCTGACCCGCGAGGCGGCCGCGACCGAAGGCCTCCTGCTTGGCCTCAACTCCCTCGACGAGGCGTCATGGACGCCGCCCGATCCGCCGCCGGGACACGGGCCGCATCGCTATGTGTTCCAGATTTTCGCGATCGACCTGCTGCCGGAATTCGACTCCGCCCCGGACAAGCAGGCGATCCTCGGCGTTTTGCGCGATCATGGGCTGGCCAAAGGCTGCGTCAGCGGCATTTATGAGCGAGCCGCCTAAGATATGGGCGGAGGCGGGCGGAACCAGACGCGCCGACGCGAGCTTTATGACATATGTTCGAGAGGGAAAGCGGCCGGCTGGCCGCTTTTTTCGAGAACGCGCGACAGACGCGCGCCAGATCAGGACCAGCCATGCTCATTCGCTACGGATATGAACTCGCCTTCAACTGCGTTCAGCCGACGCTGATGGTCTGCCTGCTCGATTCGCATCCGGAATACGACACTCGCATTCGCTACAAGAGCCCCTTCATAACCAGCCCATCGATCGGGACGCAGAACTACGCCGACTCCTTCGGCAACAAGGTCCGGCGTTTTGTCGCGCCGGTCGGCGATCTGACCATATCGCGCGATTTCGTCATCGAGGATAGCGGCCAGCCAGATGGCTTCGAGCAGCACGCGCAAGAGGTTCCACTGGAGTTTCTGCCGAGCGGGACGCTGGTCTATCTGCTTGGGAGCCGCTATTGCGAAACCGACAAGCTCGGCGACATCGCCTGGCGATTGTTCGGCGCGACGCCGCGCGGCTGGAGCCGGGTCAAAGCGATCTGCGATTTCGTCAGCGGGCATTTGACCTTCGGCTATGAATACGCCAGGGCGACCCGCACCGCTTTCGAGGCCTATCACGAACGCGTCGGCGTCTGCCGCGACTTCGCCCATCTCGCGGTCGCGTTCTGCCGCTGCATGAACATTCCGGCGCGCTATGCGAATGGATTTCTGGGCGACATCGGCGTGGCGCCAGACCCCGCCCCGATGGACTATAATGCGTGGTTCGAGGCTTGGCTCGACGGGCGCTGGATCACATTCGACGCCCGCCACAACACGCCCCGGATCGGCCGCATCACCGTCGCGCGGGGACGCGACGCGACCGACATTCCCCTCGCAACCTCGTTCGGGCCTCATATTCTCAAAGGCTTCCGCGTCTGGACGGATGAGGTCGACGAATCGCTCGTGCGCGACCTCGAGCGGCGCAGCGCTTGAACAGCGCCCCCCTTTCGGGTCCCGCCCAACTGTGGCGCCGGTGCTGCACAACGCCGCAATTTTAGTGTCGCGCCTTGAGCATTTTCGCGCGCAGCCGCCCCCTTAGAATCAATAAATCACAGTAAAACAATATGTTAGACACGCTTTCCACATCCATCTGATCAGAAAACGCGCCGGGCATCGCCTTGCGCCCGCTTGACGGCCGCCTCCGCTCCGGCCACGGTTCGCTTCGATCTGCCCTTTTAGAGGCGGCCGGCGGCCCCTGGTTGGTGAGATGCGTAAGTTGATCTGTAGCGGTGAGGCGGTCGCGCCGGCAAAATGGCTCGGCCTCGTCGCCGTTTTGGCGCTTTGCGGCTGCTCCAGAATTAACGGCTATCTCGAACCCGTGCCCGCCTACACCGATGCGCCGGGGACGACCCATGTCGAAATGGTCGTCGCGACGACGCGCACGCGAGCCGAGGACCCTGCGATCATGTTCGCGGGCGGCAGAGCCGCCGAACCCGCTTTCGCCGATATGATCGTTTCGATTCCGCCCGACGCCAACCGCAAAGTCGGCGAGGTTCAGTGGCCAAAACAGCTTCCGGGCAATCCCGAAACCGATTTCGTCACTCTTCGCGCCGAGCACATCAACAAGGATCAGGCGATCGCCACCTTCGCCAGGCTTCTGCGTGAATCCAATAAAAGCGAGGCCATGGTCTATGTGCATGGCTTCAACGAGCGCTATGAGAACACCGTTTACGGCTTCGCGCAGATCCTGCACGATTCGGGCGCGCTCGGCGAAGTCGCGCCGGTGCTGTTCACCTGGCCCTCGAAGGGCAATGTCTTCGCCTATGGATACGACCGCGAAAGCTCTAATTATTCGCGCGACGCGCTGGAAGCGCTTTTGCGCTATCTGGTCAAAGATCCGAAGGTCAAGAAAATCTCGATCCTCGCCCATTCGATGGGCAATTGGGTGACGCTCGAAGCGTTGCGCCAAATGGCCATCCGCGATGGACGCGTCGCCGACAAGATCAAACTGGTTCTCCTCGCCGACCCCGACGTCGACGTCGACGTCTCGCGCGAACAGATCGCGGCGATGGGCCCAAACCGCCCGCACATTGCGCTGTTCGTATCCGAGGACGACCGGGCGCTTGCCGCGTCGAAACAATTGTGGGGGGCGCCGCGGCTCGGCGCGATCAATCCCGACATCGAGCCTTACAAATCCATGCTCGAGCGTGAGAATATCACCGTCATCAATCTCACGGCATTCCCCTCGCACGATTCGTTCAACCACGGCAAATTCGCGGAGGATCCGAAAGTCGTCGAGCTGATTGGCCGCAGCCTCGCCAACGGCCAGGCCCTGAGCACTTCAGAGGTCGGCTTCGGCGAAAAAATCATGGAGACCACGGCGAGCGCGGCAAGCACTGTCGGTCACGCCGCCGGCCTCGCCATTTCGGCCCCGGTCGCCGTCGTCGATCCCGAAACGCGCGACCATCTTGGCGACCAGGTCGACGAACTCACCAACTCCGTCGCGCGCATCGGGCCGCAAAAGGAGCCGTGAGGCGTCGTTCGCGCGGTTTCGCGCGAACGAACGGAATCTTGCGAAAGCTGTCGGATTTTTGAAGGGAATCAGGCCGCTACGGCCAGTTTGACGGCGATGCCGGTGGCGAGGACGCGGCGCAGGCTAACGCCCGTTTGCTCGGCGGAATCAACGCGATCCAGTTCGTAATCGACGCCGATGATGGCGTCTGCGTCCACGTCTTCGGCGCGCTGAATAAGCTCGCGCAGCGCCATCGCGCGCCAATCGCCCTGATGGGCCTCGACCTGATGCGAGTCGAGCTGGGCCGCGTGCCAGGCGGAGGCGGCCTTGATCTTGCCGATGGGATAAAGGACTCGGCCGCCGTCGATCGAGTCCGTTGAGCTGATACGCATCTTCTTCTCCGGTACAATTCCAGCAAGCGCCGCGAGGCGTTTCGCATGACTTAATTCGGGCGCCAAAACCTTGGCGTTACAAAGTGGCCCTTGGATTTTGTGTGGATCATCGCCTGCGCCACGATCCACACTATGGCCCCAACAATCTGAACCGCAGGTGTACTATCACACCCTGCTGCACCGCAGCATTCAAAAAAATTTGCTGATCACTTATTTGAATTAAAACAGCTACATATAATCAAAGCCGCGCGTCCTCGCCCGCCTGCTGCGGCGCAAGATGGATCGCGAATTGGTCAAATGTTAGTGACGGAAATGGCGAACGCCGGTGAACGCCATGGCGACGCCCTTGGCGTCAGCGGCGGCGATGACCTCCGCATCGCGCACCGAACCGCCCGGCTGGATCAGTGCGGTGGCCCCCGCCTCGATCGCCGTCAGCACGCCGTCGGGGAAGGGAAAGAAAGCGTCCGAGGCGACGACCGAGCCGACCGCGAGGCTTTCCGGCAAACCTGCGGCTTTGGCCGCTTCGGCGGCCTTGATCGCCGCGATTCGCGTCGAGTCGACGCGGCTCATCTGCCCCGCGCCGATTCCGGCCGTCGCGCCGTCCTTCGCGTAGACGATCGCGTTCGACTTCACGTGCTTCGCGACGCGGAAGGCGAAGGCGAGGTCACGCCATTCCTGTTCGCTCGGCGCCCGTTTGGTGACGACGCGCAGCTCCATTTCGTCGACGACGGCGTTGTCGCGCGATTGCACCAGAAGGCCGCCGGCGACCGGGCGGAGCGTAAGGCCCGGCGCGCGCGGGTCGGGCAGCCCGCCGGTCAGGAGCAGGCGCAGGTTTTTCTTCGCGCCGACGATTGCGATCGCCTCTTCATCTGCGTCCGGCGCGATGATGACTTCCGTGAAAACCTGCACGATCTCCGCCGCGGCTTTCGCGTCGAGGCGGCGGTTGAGCGCGACGATGCCGCCATAGGCCGAGACCGGGTCGCAGCGCAGCGCCAGCCTGTAGGCCGCCTCGATGGTCTCGCCTTCCGCGACGCCGCACGGGTTCGAATGCTTGATGATGGCGACGGCGGCGGCGCGTTCGGGATCGAACTCCGCGACGAGCTCAAAGGCCGCGTCGGTATCGCCGATATTGTTGTAGGAGAGCTGCTTGCCCTGCACCTGCCGCGCCGTCGCGACGCCGAAACGGCGCTCGGGCGTCCGGTAGAAAGCGGCGTTCTGGTGCGGGTTCTCGCCATAGCGCAGAACCTCGGCGAGCGCGCCGCCGAAGGCGCGATAAGCCGGCGCGTCGACGCCGATCCGCCCGGCGAGCCAGTTTGAGATCGCGGCATCGTAGACCGCCGTGCGCGCGAACGCCTTTTGCGCCAGCCTTTGCCGCAGCACCAGCGTGGTGGCGCCGGCGTTCGCCCGCAGTTCGGCCAGCAGCAGCGCATAATCCTCGACCGCGACGACAACGGCGACATCGTTGAAATTCTTCGCGGCGGCGCGGATCATCGCCGGGCCGCCGATGTCGATATTCTCGATGCACTGGTCGAAATCGGCGCCCGCGTCAATCGTCGCCTGGAACGGGTAAAGATTCACGACCAGAAGATCGATCGGGCTGATGCCATGGGCGAGCATCGCCGCCTCGTGTTGCGGGTTCTCGCGGATCGCGAGAAGGCCGCCGTGGACCTTCGGATGCAGCGTTTTGACCCGCCCGTCCATCAACTCGGGAAAGCCGGTGAGGTCCGCCACGTCGCGGACCTCCAGCCCCGCCTCGACGAGGGCGCGATGCGTGCCGCCGGTCGAAATCAGCTCGATGCCGAACGCGGCAAGGCCGCGGGCGAAATCGATGAGGCCAGTCTTGTCGGAGACGGAAATCAGCGCCCGCGCGGCGCGGCGAAATTCGATCGGCATTAGGCCTCCACCTGCTTCCTGCTCAAGGACAGGCTGTTAGCATGAAGCGGGAGCCGATCCTATCTTTCGCGCGCTCAGCGGCGCGCCACGGGCGCAAATCGCCGCAGCCGCAGGGCGTTGAAGACGACGAAAATCGAGGAAAACGTCATCGCGCCCGCCGCCAGCATCGGCGACAGACGGATGCCGAAGGCCGGATAGAGCGCCCCCGCCGCAACCGGAATCAGCACGATGTTATAGGCGAAGGCCCAGAACAGGTTCTGCTTGATGTTGCGCATCGTCGCCCGGCTGAGCGCGACCGCCGTCGCCGCAGCGCCGAGATCGCGCCCGCTCAAGACGACGTCGGCCGCCTCGATGGCGACATCCGTCCCGGCGCCGATGGCGAGGCCGACATCCGCCGCGGCCAGCGCCGGCGCATCATTGATCCCGTCGCCGACGAAACCGGCGGCGCCAAATCTCGCCTTTATCTCCCGCACGGCCGCGACCTTGCCGTCGGGCAGAGCCTCCGCGATCACATCGTCGATGCCGACGGATTTTGCAACGGCCCCCGCTGTCTTCCGATCGTCGCCCGTAACCATGACGAGCTTCAGCCCCTCCGCGCGCAGCGCGGCGACGGCGGCGCGCGCGCCCTCGGCGACCGGATCGGCGACGACGATGAGGGCGGCGAGCCTGCCGTCGATCGCAGCAAAGAGCGGCGATTGCGCCTTGGCCCCAAACCGCGCCGCCGCCTCCGCGAAGGCGCCTGTATCGACGCCAAGCGTCGCCATCAAGCGATCCGCCCCGACCACCACGTGGCGGCCGTCGACCCTCGCCTCGACGCCAAGGCCAGGACGCGCCGAAAACGCATCCGCCGGCGGAACGCTCAAAGCCTCTTTCGCCGCCGCCGCCGCGATGGCGGCTGCGATCGGATGCTCCGAGCGCGCCTCCACGGCGGCGATGAGCCGCAAGGCTTCAGCGCGCGAAAAGCCCGGCGCGGGCAGAAAATCCGTGAGTTCGGGAACGCCCCGCGTGATCGTGCCGGTCTTGTCGAGCGCCATCGCCTTGACGCCGGAAAGCGCCTGCAGCGCGGCGCCTTTGCGAAACAGGACGCCGAGTTCGGCGCCGCGGCCCGTGCCGACCAGAATGGAGATCGGCGTCGCAAGGCCCATGGCGCAGGGACAGGCGACGATCAGCACGGCGACCATGGAGATCACAGCGTGGCTCAGCGCCGGCGCCGGGCCAAAGAGGAGCCAGAGCGCGAAGGTCAGGATCGCAACGGCTATCACCGCCGGCACGAACCAGCCCGTCGCCTTGTCAACGAGCGCCTGGATCGGCAGCTTCGCGCCCTGCGCCTGCTCGACCATGCGGATGATCCGCGCCAGGGCCGTATCGGCGCCCGTCTTCGTCACCCTGAAGGAGAAGCTGCCCGTCGTGTTGATGGTCGCGCCGACCACTTCCGCGCCGACGCCCTTCGCGACGGGCGCCGGCTCGCCGGTCAGCATCGATTCATCGACGAAGGAGGAGCCCTCGACCACCTCGCCGTCGACGGGGATTTTCTCCCCCGGCCTCACCCGCACGATATCGCCGACGACGACATCGTCGAGGGGCGTATCGACCGCCGCGCCGTCGCGCAGCACGAAGGCCGATTGCGCCGTGAGGCCGATGAGACGCTGGATCGCCGCCCCGGCCCGCCCTTTTGCGCGCGCCTCAAGGGTGCGCCCGACCAGAATCAGCGTCACGATCACGGCGGCGGATTCGAAATAGACTGCGTTGGTCCCGGCGGGGAACAACGATGGCGCGAAAGTCGCGAGGGTCGAATAGGCGAAAGCTGCGCCAGAGCCCAGCGCCACCAGCGCATTCATCTCGGGCGCGGCGCGCAAAAGCGCTGGAACGCCGCTCTTGAAGAAGCGCCAGCCCGGGCCGAACAGAACGAGGGCGGTCAGGGCGAATTCGACGATCCGGCTCGTCTGCATTCCAATGCGGTCCATGACGAACATGTGGACCGCCGGAAAAAGATGCGAGCCCATTTCCAGCGCGACGACCGGCGCCGTCAGGGCCAGAGCCAGAAGGGTTGCGCGAGCCAACGCGCCCCCATCGCCGTCGCCGCGGCGGCGCGCGCGCGGGACATCGGCGGCATCCGGCCTGATCTCTCGCGTCGGATAGCCCGCCTCGGTCGCCGCGCGTGCGATCGCGGCCGGCGTCGTCGCGCCGCTGACGAAACGCACCGAGCCGGCGCCCGACGCGAGATCGACCCTCGCCTCGACGACGCCCTCAACGCCCCGGAAAGCCGCCTCGACGGTTTTGACGCATGAGTCGCAACTCATTTTTGCGATCGAGAAACGCGCTGTCGTCAGGACGGACGCATAGCCCGCAGCGTTGATCGCCTCGATCACGCCTGCAAGATTGGCGGGTCCGAGAAAGCTGACGCTCGCCTGCTCGGTCGCGAGATTGACCGCGACCGAGGCGACGCCCGGAACCGCGCCAATGGCCTTCTCGACGCGCCCGACGCAAGAGGCGCAATGCATGCCCTTGACGGGGAGACTTAAAGGGCTGGCGGCGGAATTGGCGGGACCAGGCGACATCGATCTATCCTTTGCGCACCTGCATTCCTTCGGGAAAGCGGAAGCGGTCATAGCTCTTCGGAGAGGCAATCAACATGCAAGCGATCCCGGCTTCGAAATAAAAGTGAATGGCCAGGGCGCGAAATCAAGACTGAAAACGCCGCCTCGCCACGCAAGACCGGGGCTGCTCCCGGATAAATGCGCCGCGCCGGCGCGCCGAAGAACAGGCGCTGACTTTCCAGGCAGGATCATACGGCAGGACAAAGCAGTGAAGAAGCGTGATCGACCGGAGCTTTTAAGTCATCATGCCGCGGCGTTCTTTCGAACGGGGCCAGAACGCTCTAAATGGAAAGTCCCTTGATGATTGTGACGGGAGGACCCTCATGCCGCAATCGATCGTCATCACCGTGCCGCATAACCTTGGCGCGGACGCAGCGAAAAAGCGCATCGCGGAGCGCATCGAGCTGCTGCGCACGACCTATGTCGACAAATTGGCTCAGTCGGAAGTCAACTGGACGGGCAATAAGGCGGATCTGCGCGTCCACGCGCTGGGCCAGAGCATGACCGCGCAGATCGACGTGATGCCGGACAGCGTGCGGATCGAGGCGCAGCTGCCGTGGCTGCTTGCCGCCCTTGGCGAGAAGGCCAAAGGGTTTTTGACCAGCAACGCGAAAGAATCGCTGCGGATCGGTTTTACGCCGCCGAAAAGCTGATCATGCGGCGCCCGCGAAAAAATCCTTCAGTGCACCGCAACCATCACGTCGGAGGATTTGACGATGGCGTAGGCCTTCTTGCCCTTGACGAGGCCAAGTTCGTCGACCGACTCATTGGTGATGGACGCGGTGACGATGTGGCCGCCGGCGAGTTCGATTTCGACATGCGCGGTCGTTGCGCCCTTGACGACATTCTTGACGACGCCTTCAAGTGAATTGCGGGCGGAAATCTTCATGGCTGTCTCCTCTGCAGAGTTCACCCCAGTCGCGCCGGGGCGGTTTTCCAAGGCTTGGGTCCCTGGATGGCGATGGTTTAAACCTCTAAGGCCTGCAATGGAATGCGCGAGATCATGGCTTCGCTTGAATTTCCGGCGCGCGGCGGTAATTAGCTTGCAATTTGCATTGTCGCCGCGATGCTTGCGACGTCGGGGGGCGATGCCGCCGCCTGCCCGACGATGTCCGGACGCTGATCATGCTGGAGAAACCATGTCGAACGACAGTTCGCCCGGCCCTCAGGACGGACATCGCCGCGCGCGTATTGCGCCACGATTTGTCGGCGGCGATGACCACCCTCCACTTCGAGGACGGCGAATTGCGCGCGCCGCTGGTCGATCATCCGGCCGGCGCCGGGGTCATCGTGCGGATCGAGGCGAGCGACGTGTCGATCGCCCTTTCGCGGCCGATGGATGTGTCGATCACCAACCGCCTGCCAGGCGAAATCGTCGAAATCGCCGCCCTTGATCCGCCTTATGTGCGCGTCGCCTTCAACCTCGGCAAGACGCGGCTCTATGCGCTCGTCACGGGCGAATCGGTCGAGCGGCTCGCCCTTGCGCCGGGCCTCCGCGCGTGGGTGATGATCAAGGCCGTCGCCATCGCGGGGCGCAGCCTCAAGCCAGATCGCGCTCCTGAGCCGCGCCCCTGGCCTTTGGATCGAACGTCCAATCCAGCGAAGCGTTAAGCTCCTCGAGCGATTTTCGCGACGAGGCCGCGGCGTGGCGCTCGATCGAACGGTAGAGCGCGACGAGCCGCTCGCCGAACTGGGTGATCTCGGCGCCGCCCGCGCGCCGGCCCGGGAAGGTCGCGACGACCGATGATTCGAAGCAGCGGTTGAGCGCGTCGACCACAAGCCAGCATTTGCGGTAAGAGAGCCCGAGCGCCCGGCTCGCGCCGATGATCGAGCGCTCCTTGCGGATCATGTCGATCAGGGCGATGTCTTCTGGCCCCAGTGCGCCGCCGTTGGGCAATTGCAGTTCGATTGCGACCGCGGCGGTCTGGCGCTTGCTTTCCGGCATAAACGCTCCTGTGCGATGGCCGAAGGCGCGGAAAATCGCGCAAAACGGCACTGTTCGGGGACCAATATAGCCATTTATATCGCAAAAGGCAAAAATGTGGGGCAAGAGGCCATAGGTCAGTTTGGCGTCGCCTTCAGGGCTCTTCGACCGTGCGGAACCTGCCGAGCACAGGTGACGATATGTTCTTCCTTCAATAGTATTGGGCGACGGGCGCATCGCGGATCGCGATTCAAAGGCCCCACATCCAAGTAAACATTGGGATCCTCTAAATCATGATTTATCGCGAACGCCTCACAGCGACCCTTGAAGGCGAGTTTGTCGTGTTCCTCATTGGCATGCGCATCAATAGCCCGTTAAAGGTGCATAAATGGCTTCCTGTCGCCAGAGCCATGCCCCGCATGATCTCAGAGCTATATCGGCAACCTGAACTGGGGTTCATCCACGCAGAAATGTGGTTTTCCAGAACTATCATCCTTGTTCAGTACTGGCGATCAATGGAACAACTCCTCGCATACGCCAAGAACAAACAGGCTCAGCATTTGCCTGCATGGCAGGCGTTCAACAAGGCAGTCGGGACTGACGGCTCCGTGGGTATCTGGCACGAAACCTACGCCGCCACGGCTGGCACCTATGAGAACGTGTATGTAAATATGCCAGCGTTCGGCCTTGGCAAGGCAGGCACATTGCAGGCCGCGACGGGCGGTAAGCAGTCAGCGGCAGGCAGATTGCACTCCGGTCAAGGCGCTTCCTAATCACGCGTTCAAGCCAAGAGTCGACGCGCCCGGAAGCCGGCATGAATCGCACGGACGATCTCTTGCCGCCCTCCGGCTTCTTCCGCCACGAAGTCGGGGGACGGAACGCAGCGACCGACCGTTTTTGGTGCGCTGGCGTCTTTCTGGCCGGTTGAGCGAATGACCACTCCCCCCTTCGCAGATTCAAACTGACCCATAACAGGCGGGAGCGCATCAAAAGCGCGGGGCGCTTGCCCCGCTTGCGCTTTCGCCCCGCCCCGGCCCATATTGAGGCCATGACTTCGCATCGTCTCCGCGCTCCCCCGCGATGAAGGCCGTCGCGCCCTTCGGCGCCTGGGCCTCGCCCGTCACCACTGATCTCATGACCGCCGCCGCGATCAGCCTCGGCGGCCTTACGGTCGACGGCGACGTCCTCTATTGGCTCGAAGGGCGCCCGAGCGAGAGCGGGCGCACCGTCCTCTGCCGGCGCGGCGTCGACGGGACGATCGAAGACCTAACCCCCGCGCCCATCAACGTCGGCAGCCGCGTTCACGAATATGGCGGCGGCGCCGTCGGCGTCGAAGGCGGCGTCATCGCCTACAGCGAGCGCAGGGACGGCTCCGTCTGGATCATCGAGCCCGGCGCGCCGCCGCGCCGGATCGCGACGCCGGAGGGCTGCCGCTACGCAGACTTCGAGTTCGATTTGGGCCGCCGCCGCGTCCTCGCGGTGCGCGAAGACCATCGCGACAGGCCGCCGACTAATCCGCAAGCCGCGATCGTCGCGCTGCCCCTTGATGGCGAATCGGCGGAGACCGTGCTGGTTCAAGGCCCCGATTTTTTGAGTTCGCCACGCCTTTCTCGCGATGGCCGAAAGCTCGCCTGGATCGCCTGGGACCATCCCGACATGCCCTGGGACCGCACGCGGCTCTATTGCGCCGGCCTCAAGGCGGACGGCGCGCCGGAGGCGCCGGAACTGATCGCGGGGGCCGAGCCAGAGGCGATCGTGCAACCGGCGTGGTCGGCGCAAAATATCCTGCACTTCTCCTCGGATCGCAGCGGCTGGTGGAATCTATACGCGCGCGAGGGCGGCCGGGACGTTCCCCTATGCCCCATCGAGGCCGAGATCGGCGGCCCGCACTGGGTGTTCCGCCAGCGCTACTACGCGTTTCTCGATGACGGCCGTATCGTCGCCTCCTTCGTCAGGGATGGCGTGCGGCGCGCGGCGCTGATCGCCGACGGCAGGCTTGAGCCGCTCGATATCGGTCAGGTCGCCGAATCGCCGCAGCCGATCGCGGGCGGCCTCGCCTATCTAGCAACGCCGCCGACCGCCCCGCCCGCCATTTTGCTCAAGCCCACGCTCCATTCCGAGCCCTTGGTCATCCGGGCGGCGGCGCCCTCGGTCCTGCCGCCGGAAACCGTTTCCATCGGCGAGCCGATTGAATTTCCAACCTCGCACGGGCCGGGACACGCGTTCTGGTATGCGCCGAAAAACCGCGATTTCGAGGGGCCGCCGGACGCCCTGCCGCCGCTGGTGGTGCTGTCGCATGGCGGCCCGACCAGCATGACGACCAATCATTTCAACCTCAATGTGCAATGGTGGACCAGCCGCGGCATCGGCGTCGTCGACGTGAATTATGGCGGCTCGACCGGCTATGGGCGCCCGTTCAGGCGCCTGCTCGACGGGCGCTGGGGCCTGATCGACGTCGAGGACTGCCGCGCGGCGGCGGAATTCCTCGTCGCCCGCGGCCTCGTCGACGGCGCCCGCCTCGCCATTCGCGGCGGCAGCGCCGGCGGCTTCACGACGCTCGCGGCGCTGACCACGGGGGCGACCTTTAAGGTGGGAGCCAGCCTTTACGGCGTCGCCGATCTGCGGCTGCTCGCCAGCGACACGCATAAATTCGAATCGCGCTATCTCGACCGGCTGATCGGCCCGTTGCCCGAGGCGGCGGCGCTCTACGCCGCGCGCTCGCCGATCCATCATCTCGACAAGCTCGCCTGCCCGGCGATCTTCTTTCAGGGCGAGGACGACAAGACCGTGCCGCCGAATCAGGCGGAGACCATGGTCGCGGCGATGAATGCGCGGCGTCTGCCCGTCGCCTATTATCTCTTCGCCGGCGAGGGCCATGGTTTCCGCAAGGCGGAGACGCTGCGCCGCGTGCTCGAACTCGAACTCGATTTCTACGGCCGCGTCTTCGGCTTCGCCGCACCCAATTTGAGCGAGCGCGTCGCCATCGCGAATCTCGACGCAAAACGGGCAAAAGGGGAAGCCGCGGGCAAGCTCAGCCTTTGAACCACTTCTCGACGCCTTCCGGCGCCTCGGCGGCGGCCGCCGCGACGCTGCGCCCGCCGAGCCAGAGATAAGGGGCGATCTCGGCCAGCGGCGCGAGAACGAAGGCGCGATTGAATAACTCCCTGTGCGGCAGCACGAGTTCGGGCGAATCGAAAACCTCGGCGCCGAAGAACAGAATGTCGATGTCGATCAGGCGCGGACCCCACCGCACGCCGCCCGTGCGTCCCATTTCCGCCTCGACCGCCTTGACCTCGGCCAGGAGCGCGGCCGGCTCGAGCGCCGTCGTCGCCAGTGCGCAGGCGTTGGCGAAATCCTCCTGGTCGAGATAGCCCCAGGGGGCCGTGCGATAGATCGAGGAGACTTTTGTCACAGTGACGGCGCCGCGCGCCGAAAGATGCGCCAGCGCGCGCGCGATATTGGCGGGCTTCTCGCCGATATTGCTGCCGAGACCAAGGCCGATTTCGACGGTTCCAGCCGCGCGGCGGTCAGGCTCGGCAGATGGCATCGAAAACCTTGAAAGCCGCCAGATGTTCGGCTGCGTCGTGAACCCGGAAGATCGAGGCGCCGTTCGCCGCGGCGACGAGATTCGCGGCGAGCGTCGCAATGAGGCGCGGCTCGATTTTCATCTCACCGATCGGCTCATCCCCCACAACCGCGCCAAGCAGCGATTTGCGCGAGAGGCCGACGAGAATCGGCAGGCCATAATCCTTGAAGGCGCCAAGGCCATTGAGCGCCTGCAGATTCTGGCGCGCCGATTTGGCGAAGCCGATGCCGGGATCGAGGATGATGCGCGTCGCCGGAACGCCGGCCGCCTCGGCCAGCTTCAGCGAGCGGTCGAAGAAGCGGCGCATGTCGCTGATGATGTCGCAGGCGGGATCGGCCGCCTCGCGATTATGCATAATGACGACGCCTGTCTCGGTCTCCGCGACGACGTCGGCCATCGCCGGATCGCGCTGCAGACCCCAGACGTCGTTGATGAAGGCGACCCCCTGCGCCGCCGCGAAGCGCGCGACGGAGGCCTTCGAGGTATCGATCGAGACCGGTTGCGTCACGCTCTCGACCACGTCGGCGAGAAGCGGCGCAAGACGCGCCTGCTCGACGTCGGCCGGGACCGGCTCGTGACCCGGCCTTGTTGATTCGGCGCCGACGTCGATGATGTCGGCGCCCTCCGCCGCGAGCCTTCGCGCCTGCGTCACCGCAGCAGTCGAGGTCTGGAACCGGCCGCCATCGGAAAACGAATCAGGAGTGGCGTTGACGATCCCCATGATCAGCGCGCCCGCGCCTACGCGGCCGAGAAACCAGTCGCGCTTCGCGTGCATGGATGCGGCCACGGATGCAACGCCTGTCTCCGGCCGCAATGTTTCGCCCCCGCTCAATTCGCCACTTGCCTCAACGCTCCGCCGCCTCAACGCTCCGCCGCCTCAAAGATCATGGCTTTCCTTTTCCGGATAGCCGCAACGCCATCTTGCGACGAAACGCGTCGGATGATGATTGACCCACTCGGCGATCGTCGGCGGCGCCGACATCGCGCATTGCATGAGGCTCTCGCCCTGATCGACGAAAGCCAGGGTCGCCTCTTCGCATGATGCTGGCTGGGCGAGCGCGCAAACGGTAAGGATCAATTCCATCAGTCCCATGGCGATAGAGCCTCCTTCACCCACTTAGGACAGGGCGAGACGAACGTCGAAGGAAGAGAATGGGGAATTCGCGGCGAAAGCACAAGTTGCGGCGGCGGCGCTTTCCCGGCGCCGCCGCGCAGACCGTTGATCGCAGGGCTCGAAGCCAAGGATTGGCGCGCCATGCCGTTTATGCGATGTAGGGCCACGCTCAGCCGCGCTCCTCGATGCAAACAGGATCAACCAGGATGCAAACTCCGATTCGCGCCGCGGAAGGCCGCACCGCCTCAGGCGCGACTTCACGCAAATTTGCGCGCGCTCTCGCAGCCGTCGCGTTGTTCGCGTCGCTCCCCGGCTTCAGCGCATGTGCGGACGAGGCGAAACCGAAGGAGGAGGGCAAGGACTGGCCCTGCCAGCAGATTCTCGTCGAGCGGATTTCGCTGCCTGCCGTCTGGTCCGGCCCCTCGATCGACGGAGTCGACTGGCGCAAGGACGCCGCCACGGCCGATCTCGTCGCGCTGCTGGCGGCGCGCAAAACGTCGGTGGAGGCCGCGGACCAGGCCATCGAAAGCTTCGCCGCGGCGGCCGGGGCCAACAAGACGAAAAAACTCACCGCCCTCTTCGCAGGGCTGTTCGAAACGCTGAACAGCGAGCGCAGCGACATCATCGAAGGGCTGACGCGTTTCGGACGCAAGCAGAAAGCGCTCGCCACCAGAATCCGGGCCGAGAACGCCGAGCTTCAGAAAAGCCCGGAAGCTGCGGCCCCTGAAGGCGCGCCGGCCGACAATCCCCTGTCTCAAAAGCTCGAACTGGATCTGCGCGTTTTCGACGAGGGCCGGCACTCTGTCAGCTTCGTGTGCGAAGCGCCGACGGCGGTCGAGCAAAGATTGTTCGCCCTGGCGCGGAGCATTCAGAACCATCTGGATTGAACGCGGAGCCTGCGCCGTGCGCGG
Source organism: Methylocella sp. (assembly GCA_052146775.1). Taxonomy (GTDB): domain Bacteria; phylum Pseudomonadota; class Alphaproteobacteria; order Rhizobiales; family Beijerinckiaceae; genus Methylocapsa. The sequence goes on from JBKQMI010000014.1 coordinate 19,729, forward strand.
TTCGGCCTGTCCGGGATCTTTTCATGAGAATTTTACGGTCGGCGCGCGAAACGCGGCCTCGAAACCAGCGCGAGATTAATGCGTCTTCGGCTTGTCGTTGTCGTCAAGCAGAGGAACGCCATAGCTGTCGAGGATCTTCTCGATCTCGCCCTGGTTTTCGGCGATAAGCCTGTTCAGCGTACGTTTCCACTCCTGATCGGAATGGCGCACGCCAAGCCCCATTCGATAGACCATATGCGGGCCGGTCGTTTCATTCACGAGCGGCGTAACCTGCAGGGGGGGCTTCGCGTTCTTTGCGAAATTGCCCGCGATCGGGCCCCAGAGGATGGCGACGTCGATCACGCCGTCTTCAAGGTCCTTGGTCATGTCGGCCGTCGGCGCGTCGAAGCGCGTATCGATCACCAGCGGATAGGATTTGACATTGGCCAGCAATCCGGCGACGGCGAGATTCGTCGCCGGCGGCGTTCCCGCGATAATTCCGATGCGCTTGCCTTTCAGGCGCGGATCCTCGAGGGTCGCCACGCTCGCAAGATCGCCGTCCTTCTTCGTGACCAGCGCATAGGAGGCGCGGTAATAGGGGTTCGTCACCTGAACGAAGTCGTCGCCCTGGGGCATATCCATGACGACGTCGCAGCGATGCGCATTCAGCGTGTTGCGGACGAAGCCGGTCGAGTTCGGATAATAAGTATAGGCGATCGACTTGCCAAGCTTTTGCGCCAGCAACTCCGCAATCTTGTTTTCGAAACCCTGGCCTTCCTTGTTGGAGAACGGCAGATCACGCGGGTCGGCGCAGACGCGAAACACATCGGGATCGACCAGTTCGATCGCCGCTTCCGCTTCGCCCTGCTCCTGCGCCCGCGCCGCGAACCGCGACCCGAAAGACGCGAGAACGGCGAAGGCGAGAGCAAGCGACCAGAACGGTTTCATTTGTCGAGGCCAAGACATGCTTTTTCCGCCGCGGTCGCTTTGTGTGTTTTGTCGACGCGACCGGCGGGGCGTCCGCGCGGGATGGCGCCGGTCGAGCGCCCGCGAATATAAACATAGATATCATCAAGATAGCACATGACATTCTTGTTATCGCCGAACGCCGGCATCACGTTTGTCTGGCTCGTCGTGACGTTCTGTCGGCCGCCGACGACGGTTCCGACGAATTCCGCATAGCTCATCGTCTTCAGCGAGTTTTTCAGAGCTGGCGCATAGGACGAGCCTTCGGCGTCCGGGCCGTGGCAGACGTGGCATTCGGAGTGATAGCGGCGAAATCCGGAATAGGCGAACCAGTCGAGGTTGCCGTCGGGCTCGATCTTGTAGGTCGGATCGCCCTTGGCGTCCGTCCATTTGCCAAGGTCATCCTGTTTGACGGCTGTCGGATCGCCGGGAGCTTCGGCCATGGCGGCGCCTGCGCACGAAAAGAGAGTGGCGGCGCACAAGGCCCGCGCCAGGGAGCTGAGATGCACGTGAATTTCCTTTGAGACAGGGTTCTACAACGATAGACCTCGGCGCGATTGCGCCGAGGTCCGATATCGCCAGGACTACAGGACTGCTTATTTATGCAGGGCGAACACGGTGAGCGTGCCGCCGAGAGCCGTGTAGTTCGACAGGGCGGCGTAACCGCCGACCGCGCCGAGACCGGCCGTCGGATCGGTGAGGCCAGCCGCGAGGCCGATGCCGGCCCAGCCGCCAACGCCCGAGAGCACCGCGACATACTGCTTGCCGTCATGCTCGTAGGTGTTGACGTTGCCGATGATGCCCGACGGAGTCTTGTACTTCCACAGCTCTTCGCCGGTCTTGGCGTCGACGGCCTTGAGGTAGCCTTCGAGCGTGCCGTAGAACACGACGTTGCCGGCGGTCGCGAGAGCGCCCGACCACGCCGAGAACTGCTCCTTGTCCGACCACACGATCTTGCCGGTCTTGGCGTCCCACGCGATGAAGTTGCCCATGTTGGTCTGGCCCGGAGGCGGATACATGGACAGGGTCGCGCCGACGTAAGGCTGACCGGCGGTGTAGCTCACGCGGAACGGCTCATAGTCCATGCACACGTGATTGGTCGGGACGTAGTTCAGCTCCGTGATGGGCGAGTAAGCCGAAGGCTGTTCGTCCTTCGACCCGAGCGCCGCCGGGCAGATGCCCTTGTAGTTCACGTCCTCGCCGGCGGAGCCGGGCGCGTATTTCGCGACCACTTCCGGACGGCCATAGTTCTTCGACGACTTGTCCATATCGACCTTGGTCGACCAGTTGACGGCCGGGTCGTATTTTTCGGCGACGAGAAGCTCGCCGGTCACGCGATCGAGCGTATAGCCGTAGCCGTTACGATCGAAATGCACGAGGACCTTCTTCGAACCCTGGTTCTGGAGAACCATTTCGTTGATGCCGTCATAGTCCCACTGATCGTGCGGGGTCATCTGGTAGATCCACTTGACCGCGCCCGTATCGGCGTTACGCGCCCAGATCGACATCGACCATTTGTTGTCGCCGGGAC
>JBKQMI010000015.1:0-3105 GCA_052146775.1 Methylocella sp.
CCGCTTGAGTTTTGCCTCGGCGTGAGGCCGAGCCAAGCGGCGAAATCGCGTCCCGATTTGAACACGCTCGGGTCCGGCACGCTGGCTGCGATCACCGAAGAGATAATCTTGCCGATGCCGGGAACCTTGTAAAGCAAGCGGGTCATCTCATTTTGCGCATGGGCGCTGGTGATTTCGTCCTCCAGATCGTCGATCGCTTTGTCGAGCCCCTCAAGAGCCTGAGATAGAACCTTTACCGGCCAGCTCAAGCAACTCGTCGACGCGGCCGATTCCCTTGGCGGCTATGATGCCGAATTCCGAAAGATGGCTGCGAAGCGCGTTGACGCTCATCGTCAGCTGCTTGACCAGCAGTTCGCGCGTCTTGTGCAGCATCAGCGTCGCTTGCTGCTCCGCGCTCTTGATCGGAACGAAGCGCATTCCGGGGCGTGACGTCGCTTCGCAGCAGGCATCGGCGTCGACCGCATCGTTCTTGCCGCGTTTGACATAGGGCTTGGTGTAAGCTGGCGGCATCAGCAGCACTTCGTGTCCCATCGCCTTGAGTTCACACGCCCAATAATGCGCCGAGCCGCAGGTCCTCCATACCGATGAGGCAGGGCTCAATCTGCGAAAAGAATTCGTGCATCTTCGAGCGCCTCAACTTCCGCGTCACGGCGGGGCCGCCTTCGCTCACAAGCGCGTGGATCTGAAAATAATTCTTGGCCAGATCGACGCCGATTCTGATAAACTTTTCCACGGATAGTCTCCCTCTTTGTGGCGCTCCTGCGACCACGCCTTGGCACTATGATGCCGTTGAGGAGAGGCCGTCCACATCATCATGGATGAGCGCGAGCATGGATGAGCGCGAGCAGCGGATAGAGCGCCTCGATCGAATCTAGGAGACGGATCGTCGAAGCGGCGTCGACGGTCAGGACCTCGATCATCCAGGTTTGCCCGGTATCCAGATTGATCGCGCCGTGAATGTTGATGCGCTGACGCCCGCTCGTTTGTCCGATCGCGAGCTTCTCTTGTTTTGACGCCCAGCAGCCGACAGGTCGCGCGGCATGGGTCGGATGCACCGCGTCGACGAACAACACAGCTTCGTTATCCGGCAATGAATTCAAGAGATTATCATAGCTCTCGATGAACGCCTTTTGCTTCTCTACGTCGAGCCTGCGCGGGATGACGTCCGGCTTGTGATATTCGAGCCCCAGACGATGGAACAGCGCGACCAGCCCCGAGCGGCTTTCATAAACGAGGCCGAGTTCCGTCTCGATCCAGGCGCCGATTTGGCGTGTCGAACGCGGAAGCGCCGCGCCTACCCACGCCTTCAAATCGTCTTCTTGCTTGGCGGTCAGATAGCTTGCGTTCCCGCCCAGATCGAAGCTGGCCAGGCCTTCGATCCCGCGTTGCTCGAAGAGCCTGCGCCAGCCGCGCACGGTGTCGTCGTCGAGCAAAAACGCATTGGCGACTTGCTGACAGCTCCACCCGGCGTCCAAAAGCACCAAGGCGTTCGCACGCCGCGTCACCCGGGAGGGCGAAGACGCATCGCGCGCCAAGGCCGTCAGCGCCTTGCGATCTTCTTCGCTGAGGAAACCAAACTGAATCATGCGCGCAGCAGAATCCGCCTAATCGCAAAACGCAAGAAATTTGTCCCGGCTCTTCAATGAGTCGGGGTATAGGTTCATTGGTCCGACAGGGCAGTGGCTTGGCACTATGTACCAGCTGCTTTGCGCGGCTATACATTTCCGTCTCGTTCGGGCTGAGGGCGCCGAAGACTCCATCCTTTGCATTGACGAAGATAGCGGGCTGGTCGTCGACGCCGACGGAACTGCTGAAGATTTTTTTTGTTGTGGCTCGAATTTGATCTTACAGACGGCGCCTTTTTGGCTGGTCGGTTTTGTTTGGAGAGCTGGCGCGGTTTGTTTGAACGGCCGGTTGGCTGAGGCTAAGTGGATTTCTGCCATGGTTATGCTGCAGCGGGCCGGCCAAATATACGGGGGAGGTGGAGATCAAGGAAACCGGAGAAACCTATCAGCTCGCTTGGACCATCGGGCAGAGCGGTTACGCCGGCGCGGGCTTCGTCTTTGAATCGGTGCTGTTCGCGGTCTTTGTTCCCCCCAAGGCAGACCGGGCGTCGCCGTCTATGAGATGGGCCGCGACGACGGGACGTTGAGCGGGCGCTACACGCCTCTCGGGGCGTCCGTTGTCGCCTCCGGCGCCAGTTCTGTGGCTGGCACGACCGTCAACTTCACAAAAACGCCCACGGCGGTCGCGGCTCCCGCTTTTTTGCGGCCTAGGTAGCCCCGATCCGGCAATTGGGGTTCCCTTTGGCACTTTGGCATTGTAGGTTCCGCCCTCCCAATTTTCCAAGGAGCGCCCTCATGACCAATATCGCCGTGGTGAGCCGTGACCGGCACGGGTCCAAGGCGTGGCGTCCTCCGGGTGGCTTCGCCTTCGCGTCTCACGAGGCCGCCATCCCCGTGGTCGGCGCCGAATTCGCGAAATTGGCGCTGGAAATGCCAATCGGCTTTGTCGAGATTTCGGGCGTCTACGCGCCGGTGGCGCTGATGTCCCCGGTCGCCGGCCGCAATTTCTTCATTGGGCCGCATGGCCAATGGCTGGGCTCCTATGTGCCTTCCGCCTTGCGCGCCTATCCTTTCGCTCTCCGCCGCATCGATGGCGGCGAGGAAGCGATGCTGTGCGTCGATGAAGACAGCGGGCTCCTCGCGGACGACGACGGAACCGCCCAAAGCATCTTTGGCGCGGATGGCAGCCCGTCGGAAGCGGCCAAAGGGATTCTCGATTTTCTTTCGCAAGTCGAGCGCAACCGCGCGGCGACCCTTGCGGCGGTCGCCGCCCTGCGCGACGCCGGATTGATCGAGCCCTGGCCGATCAGCGTGAACGTTGCCGGTCAAACGACGCCCCTCGGCGGCCTTTTCCGCCTCAATGAGGCGGCGCTGAATGCGCTCGACGACGCCGCCTTTCTCGTGCTTCGCAAGACAGGCGCGCTTCCGCTCGCCTATTTGCATTTTCTGTCGGTGGCGCAGCTGTCCGTGTTCGAACGGCTGAACGTCGCTCAGCAGCAATTGATGCGGCCTCGAGAAAATCCGGTCTCGCTCGACGAAA
>JBKQMI010000016.1:0-9111 GCA_052146775.1 Methylocella sp.
CGACCGCGCACCCTTCGCACCTATGACCGTCATCGGCGCGCCGAATTCGGCGTCCTGCCCGACGATCTTTTCATCCAGGACGAGCCCTGGCCGCGCATTGGCCGTCCGCTCAAACACGACGCTGAGTCCTGGCGCGTCATCGACGATTGGCCCGCGCGCGTGCCGGTCACGGACACCGAGATCAACGTATTCGAGGCATGGTTCGGCGACCTGTTCGACGAACTGTTCGAACCATCCCGATGAGGTAAGGAGATTGCCGACATGACCGTGCCGCTGCGCGCCGCCCTCTATCTGCGCGTCTCGACGGCGCGGCAGGCCGAGCATGACGTCTCGATCCCGGACCAGAAGCGGCAAGGCGAGACTTACTGTCAGTCGCGGGGCTATCAGCTCGTCGAGACCTATGTCGAGCCGGGCGCTTCCGCCACCAACGACCGCCGGCCCGAATTCCAGCGGATGATCGAGGCGGGGACAGCCAAGCCCGCGCTGTTCGACGTGGTCATCGTTCACAGCTTCTCACGCTTCTTCCGCGACCATTTCGAACTGGAATTCTACGTCCGCAAGCTTGCCAAGAATGGCGTCAGGCTGGTCTCGATCACGCAGGAGATGGGCGACGACCCCATGCACGTCATGATGCGCCAGATCATGGCGCTGTTCGACGAGTATCAGTCCAAGGAAAATGCCAAGCATGTTCTGAGGGCTTTAAAGGAGAATGCCCGGCAAGGCTTCTGGAACGGTTCGCTACCGCCGATCGGATACCGCGTCGTCGCGGCGGAGCAGCGCGGCGCCAAGGTCAAGAAGAAGCTGGAAATCGATCCGCTTCACGCAGACACGGTGCGGCTGATCTATCGCCTTGCCCTTGAAGGCGATGGCATGGCCGGCCCGATGGGCGTCAAGAGCATCACCAGCCATCTGAACCAGCGCTGCATCTTCACCCGCGACGGAGGGCGCTGGGGCATCGGGCAGGTCCACCGCATCCTGACCCGCGCGACCTATATCGGCCGCCACGAGTTCAACAAGCGCGGCAAGGCCAAGGAACTGAAGCCGGTCAGCGAGATCGTGACAGTCGAGGTTCCGCCGCTGATCGAGAAGGCGACCTTCGACGCCGTGCAGGCGCATCTGCGCGCTCGTAACCCGAAGGTCACGCCCGCTCGAATCGTGAGCGGCCCGACCCTCCTTACTGGCATCTGCTTTTGCGCCGATTGCGGCGGGGCCATGACGCTGCGCACCGGCAAGGGCGGCCGCTATCGCTATTACACCTGTTCGATAAAGGCCCGGCAGGGCGAGACCGGCTGCAAGGGCCGCTCAATCCCCATGGAGAAGCTGGACAACCTTGTCGCCGGCCATATCGAAGACCGCTTGCTTCAGCCGGAACGGCTTGAAGAAGTGTTGGCCTCCGTGCTCGACCGCCGCCAGGAGCGGACCGAACGCCGCCGCGAGCATATTGCTGAGTTGAACAAGCGCGCCGCCGAGACCGATTTGCGTCTCAAGCGGCTCTATGACGCCATCGAGTCCGGTGTCGCCGACCTGAACGACCCGGCGCTCAAGGGGCGAATCACCGGCCTCAAGGCGATCCGCGATCAGGCCCAGGCCGACGCCGAGCGCGCGCAGGCGATGGCGGAAAGCGCTGGGCAACAGGCAATCACGCCCGCCATGGTCCAAAAGTTCGCCAGGACGGCCTGCGAGCGGATCAGGATTGAAGGCGGCGGCTATCGCCGCGATCATCTCCGCGCGCTCGCCCAGCGCGTCGAAGTCGCGGACGGCGAAGTCCGCATCATGGGATCGAAAGGCGATCTGCTCAGAACCCTTGCCGCCGCCTCGGGCGTAAAATCGGCTATGCCCGGCGTTCGCAGTTCTGTTCTGAAGTGGCGGAAGGGGTGTCTGCGGAACGTCGGTTTGTGAACAGTTGCTGACGGCTGAAACCATTGACATTTCAAGACTCCATCAAGCCGCATAAGTTGTGGACGGTTGCCAATGGGTGCTTGTGTTGGCGCAAAAACATGGGTACGGCTATGGGCATAATCTCGACAAACGGTTCGACGGAAGGTTTCCACAATGGCTCGAGGGATCAATCGGCTTCCGGCATCCTTCAAGCGCCTCGGGCCGGGCATGCATTGCGACGGAGGCAATCTCTATCTTCAGGTCACGCTCGGCGCCGCCGACAATCGCCGCGCCTCCTGGATCTTCCGCTATGCCCTCAAGGGGCGAAAGCCGCGCGACATGGGCCTCGGATCGGCCGATGACGTCACCTTGAGCGAGGCCCGAGAAACGGCTCGCGAATACCGCAATCACATTCGGCAAGGCATCGATCCGATTGGCCGCCGTGACGCAGCGATCGCTCAGAATCTCGCCGCCAGCGCGGCAGTGATGAGCTTCGACGAAGCCGCGACAATCTACATCAGGAACCACCGCGCGGCCTGGAAAAGCCCCGTGCATGCCGCGCAATGGGGATCGACGCTGAAGATGTATGCGTCGCCTGTCATCGGCCGGATGTCGGTCGCGGAGATCGAGACCGCGCATGTCCTGAAGGTCATCGAGCCGATTTGGCACGAGAAGACTGAGACCGCCGGCCGCGTCCGCGGGCGCATCGAGGCCGTGCTTGGCTGGGCGACGGTGAGCGGGCACCGTAAGGGCGAAAACCCGGCCCGTTGGCGCGACCATCTCGACAATCTCCTTCCCGCTCGCAGCAAAGTCCGCGCTGTCCGGCATCAAACCGCCCTGCCCTATGGCATCATGCCCGCCTTCATGTCCGATCTGCGCCAGCGTTCCGGTATGGGCGCTCTCGCGCTTGAATTTGCGATCTTGACTTGCGTCCGAACCGCCGACGTCCGCAATGCGAAGCATGCCGACATCGATCGCGCGGCCGCGATGTGGATCATTCCTTTGTTCTCGAAGACGGCCGCCGAGCATCGCGTCCCGCTGTCGACGGCCGCGCTCGCCACCTTCGACAGGGCGCGCGCGATGGCCACAGAGATCGGCGGCGCCGTCGGCCGCAGCGAGTTCGCCTTTCCAAACGACGTCACGGGCGCGCACCTGTCCGAAAACGCGATGCTCGCTGTGCTCGATCGCATGGGCCGCAAAGGCGAGATGACGACGCACGGCTGTCGGTCGACGTTCCGCACATGGGCGCAGGAGCAAACGAATTTCCCTTGGGAATTGGCGGAAATGTCGCTGGGCCACAAGGTCGGCAATAAAGTCGAGCGAGCCTACGCGCGCGGCGACGCCTTCAAAAAGCGCATCGCGATCATGCAGGCTTGGGCCAATTTCTGCGACCGGCCCGTCGTCGCCAGCGGCGCGCCAACTGGAAACATTCTGCAGATCGCGGGGCGTAGATGAACGACGAACCCGGCGACGCCTTCTTGGCCGCTCTGGAAGCGCAGCGCCGAGAAACCGAGAAGACCTGGGAGGGAGCGATGCTCGCGTTGATCGCGAGAACCCCTCCAAATCCGGTGCCATTCGCGACCCTTCTGCGAGGCGGCGGCGACATCCCCGCCGGCATCCGCGAGGCGCTGGCCGAATTGCTCGATCCTGGAGAGCCAAGCCTGTACGATTTAAAGCTCGTTACGGAGGAGACGAGGAAAACTAAGAAGCAAAATGACGACTGGCTTCTCTCGCTCGCCACGGCGGCGAAATACGACAGGCTCCAGACCGAGAGAGCAACGAACATTGCGCAGGCGTTTTCAGTCGAGACGGCCGGAGGCACCAAGCATATCACCGAGCGGACCGTGTATCGATACCGGCGCTATTGGAACGATCTATATAGCCGACTTAAGGGTGGGTGAATGATCGCGCACCTATGTCACTGACAAAGAAAGCGGCAATTCTTCGTCAGTGATAAAATCAATGAAATCGCCAATCCTATGAGCATCGTTGCTCATAGGAGTCACCACAGTGCCAGACAAACAGGACGCCCTCGATCCGCTGTATGTCAGTGTCGAGGAAGCCGCCAGGCGAACTGGCGAGAGCGAGTGGACGGTCCGCGACAAGCTGCGCCGCCGCGTCTACCGGGCGAAGAAGAGCGGCCGTAGGACGCTCATAATCTTCGCATCTGTAAAAGAGCACCTCGCCTCGCTGCCAGATGCGCAATTCGCGCGTCCGAGAGAGCGCCGGGCTTCAACCGCGGGGGCCATTTGATCGATGGCCCTTCACAGAAAAGACCCGGCGCGCCGTAGGCAGGCGGCCGGGTCCGAAATGTTCTTGGCTGGCGCCCGGAACACCTCGGAAAGTAGCCTTTCAGCCGTAGATTTGCAACAGCGTTTCCTCGCCTCGCGCTTCGGCGTCCGGCCAGATCGCGCGCGGCTGATCGCGTCGCTCGCCTTCGAGACTCGGAGGCGCGGATGACGAATATCGTGAGCCTCGCCTTCGAGAAAAAGAGACGGGAACAATTCCTGATTGCTCTTGCGGAATCCCTGAGCGTTGCGATGGGAGATGACAGCCCATTCGACACTGATCCCATGGCTCCTTTCCTGATCGAGCTTGCCGACGATCTGCTCCGCGACGATCCCGAATATGGAACGGTCGACGATGAATACTTGAACGCCATTTCTTCGCTATACGCTCGAAAATTCACGCAGCAAGTAATAATAAGGACGGCGGACGATATAGGCATTGGCCACATGGTCGATCTCAACATCTTCAGCGACGCCAGCGCGGTTCCCGATGAACTGCACTGTGAAGCGCTCGCTGCGGCGAAAAACTATATCGAGGAGATTGAGCGGGCGTTCGAGATTTGCTTGACCGGCGGGAGGCGCGCATGAGCGAGGTTCAGGAGAAGCCGCGCGACCAAAAGGCAGTCTTCCGCGCCCGCCGCGAGTTGCTGCTCGACGCCATAGCCGAGGGATGCACTTCGGCGATCGACTACGCCGACGCCGCGCAGCTTTTCGTTTTCGAGCGCGACCGCGCCGCGCTGTTTCCGGCGATCAATGGCCTTGTCGAGAAAGCGATATCAGTTGGCGAGGCGGCGCGCGATTTGCGCCAACTGCTGGCCAGCCAAAACACCGGGGGCACCCAATGAGCGCCCGCGAACGTCTCCCCAATCGACGCCGTTCCGAGACCCGCAATTTCACCTTCGCGGGAAACAACTTTGGCGTCGGCTTTTCGCGCTTCGATGACGGATGTTTGGCGGAAATTTTCATTTCCTCGGAGCGTCCCGGCTCGCCGATCGAGGCCATCGCCCGCGATGGCGCCGTGGCCGCGTCCTTCGCGCTTCAGTGCGGAGCCGACCTGGCGAGCCTGAGAGCGGCGCTGACGCGCGATCACGACGGCGGCCCGGCCTCACCTCTCGGCGCGGCGCTCGACTGCCTGGAGGACGCGCCATGAATGGCCGCTTTGATAGTGACCTGATCGCATGGGCCGAGCGGATCGAGGTCGGCGAGAATGCGGCCGAACGCGGGACGGCGCGTCCGCTTCGAGATTACCAGGCCCGCGCGTTCGACATGGCGCTCGCCGCCATCGATGCCGGGGAGCGGCGCGTCCTGTTGCAGCTGCCAACGGGCGCAGGGAAGACGCGCATTGCTGCGGAACTGATCATGGGCGAGATCGACGGCGGCGGGCGCATCCTGTTCGCCGTGCCCAGGTTGTCACTGATCGAGCAAACGACAAGGGCGTTCGAGGCGGAGGGAGTCGCCAATATCGGCGTCATCCAAGGGCGCCACCATCGCACCAACGCTTCTGCGCGGGTGCAGATCGCAACGGTCCAAACGCTGCGCCGCAGGTCCGCGCCGCAAGGGATTACCCTCGTCATAATCGACGAATGTCACTTGCGCGACAAAGCGCTTGACAAGGTCCTGGCTTCGCCAGCATGGGGCGCCGTGCCTGTAGTCGGTTTGTCGGCGACGCCATGGTCGCGGGGCCTCGGAAAGGCCTACACGAAACTGTTGCGCCCCATCTCGACAACGGCCCTGATAGATCAGGGCTACCTCGTTCCATTGAAAATTTTCTGTCCGCCGGGACCGGACTTGAGCGGCGTCAAGACGAGGGCGGGTGACTACAACGATGCCGATCTGGCGAGGGCCGTCGATCGGACGGAGCTCGTCGGCGACATTATAAAAACGTGGCTGGCCAAGGGCGACGGGCGCCCGACCTTGGTTTACGGAGTTGATCGCGCGCACGCTCGACATCTTCAAGAACGGTTCATCGAGGCCGGCATCGTCGCGGATTACATCGATGGCAAGATCGAGCAGTTTGACCGAGAGGATATATTTACTAGATTTCGCAACGGAGTTAGCACGGTTATTTGCTCAGTTGCTTGCTTAGACACTGGAATAGACTTGCCCACTGCGTCCTGTCTGATCGATGCACGGCCGACGAAATCGGAAATGAAGTTCGTCCAGACCGTAGGTCGCGGGCTGCGAACAGCTCCGGGAAAGGATGATTGCGTCTTACTCGACCATTCGGGAAATACGCGCCGACTCGGGCTTCCGCTCGAAATAGACTTCGATCGCCTCGACGATGGCGCCGGCGATGGCGCGGCGAAGGCGAAGCGCAAGGCCGGCTCCGGCGATGCGATCTTCTGCTCCGAATGCCACGCGCAGCAGACGCCGCCAAAGCCGCGCGTCTGCCCCCAGTGCGGCCATGTCAATTTGGCAGTGACGCTGGTCCGCGAACGCGAAGGCGATCTCGTTGAGTATGGCTGCAATCGCCCAGGAAAGCCCGCGGAGGCGTCTCCGGAAACCAAAGCCACCTGGCACGGGGCGTTGCTGCGCATCGCCCGGGAGCGCGGCTACAAAAGTGGCTGGGTGGCAAATCAGTATCGCGAGAAGTTCGGGCATTGGCCGCCGCGGTTTCCGGCGCCCGAATGCGCGCCAACAGTCGAAATCAGGAATTGGATTCGGTCGCGGGTGATCGCTTACGCCAAAGCGAGGGCGCGCGGGTGAGTCAAAGCACGAAAGGATATTTCCAAGTGAACCGAAGAACTTTTGAATCGAAAGCCTTTCGTGCGCTCTCCGTAACAGCGCGAGCCGCCTATCTCGAACTTGGCGTCTTATTTCTCGGCTCGAATAATGGCGCGATCTCGTTGGGCGCGCGGCGGTTAAGCGAGCGCCTGGGTGTCGGGCGCTCAACGGCGGCGCGCGCCCTTGCGGAACTTGTTGACGCGAAGATTGTGGAAGTCTCCTCCGTGGGATCATGGGGCGAAACGCCAAAGGCCGCGTGCTACCGGCTGACTGATAGGAAATGCGATGTATCCGGCATGAGGGCCGGTCAGCCGTCGAATGTTGTCGAATTTACGGCTCAGGCTAAGCCTGTCCGCAGTCCCGCTGGTGGGACTGACAGTCCCGCTGGTGGGACAAGCCTCGGGAAAAATCGCAAATTTCGCTAATCCGCAGTCCCGCTGGTGGGACACTTATAGAACGTAAGTTTCTACTCTTACCGGCAAAACCTCGCAAACCCCGCAGATCGCTAAGAGGCCAGCCGATGTTTGAGCCGGACGCGGAGACGGGAGCCAAGGACCAGTCGGGGCGGACTGTACGACCGAAGGCGGATCAAAACTGCAGTCTGCGCTTTTCCTCCCACGACTCAGCCCGTTATGGCTCAGCCAGCGCGTGGCGGCTGCTCTTCCGCTGGAGGAAGGGTCGGGGCGTTCCCCAAAGGCTCGCCTCGGAAGGCCCAAGAGCCGTCCCGCCGCCTCGGCGCTGGGCATCGATCCGGGAGCTGGGGGCGACGAGGAACCTTGTATATTATACACGATTCCTCCTTGCCCAGGCCTAACCTTGGCGTGCCGGTGGGGCGCCCGGGCTTCGCCTCAGAACGATTGTGCATATTAGACACAATCGTTTCTGGCTCTTGCTTTGCAGCGTTCTGGTTGCCGAGCTGCGCTACCGAACCTTGTATATTATCAAAGGTTCGGTCCTTAGCCCCGACCGTTCCATCTTCATTGCGCAGTTGCTCGGCAATGCGGGGATTTCCCGGCCCGCGCTTCATCTCCGCATCATAGAGCGCCCGCACATGTCCACAATTTTTAGGGTTGTGTTGTGGATGGTTGCGAGGGGTGGCGGAGATGTGTTCCGCCACTATCAAGACGGTCGGAGCTGACAAATTTTGCTGTACCCATATTCGCGCCCATGGTTTGAGTAACACATGCATTCAAACGCGATGAAATTTTGCGGATGATTTTAGCGCCTGGGGTGAATAGATGGTCGAGATTGTGAAGAAAGAGCCGGAAGCCGCAGCGGAGGCCCAGGACGGCCTTGGCGCGCCGCCCGCTAGGGGTAGTAGCTGACATGCGTGGTTTTCCGCCCATGCGGGCCGCGCTGGCCCGGCATGTGGCATGGATTGCGAGCATCGAGGGCGACCTCGCCAAGCTGGCCGCTGGCCGGGCGAAACTGGCCGGGCAGATCGAATCCGCCAAGGCCGCCCAGGCTGCCATCGCCGAAGACGCCGCGTCGGGAGCGGAAACCATCCTCGATAAAATTCGCAGGGGCTTCGACTGGTCTGTCGGCGCCGCCGTCTCGCCCGGCGCCATGGAGCGCGCGGCGTCTGTCACCGCCTCGGGGCCGCATCTCGCCGTCGCGGAGGCCGCGCTGGCGAAGCTCGACGGCGAAATCGCCGGGACCGAGGCGCTGCTCTCCACGTTGCGCGCCCGAAAGTCTCAATTCGTCGCCGCAGCGGCCCGAGAGGCGGCCGATGGAATTTTTCAGGATTATTCGACTGTGATCGAGACCCTTCGGGAAATCATGGTCCAAATCGCCGGCCTTGACGCCGCGCTCGGATCGCCGCGGCCGGCCCGTCTGGTTGCCGTGCTCCCCGATCTCGCCGGATCAAGCGGCCTCGATGAAATGCCAGTCCTCGCCCCGCCTGCCGCCATCGCCGACGCCGCGAAGGAATGGCGCAGGTTCATCCACGCGCTGGCGGCCGATCCGCGCGCGCCCGCATCGATGCTCGAATTCGCGCCGGTCGATCCGAACGCGCCGGACCCGTCTTGCTACGACGAAAGGCACCCACTGGAGCGGCGTGTGATCGACGTTAATTTCGCCCAACAGAAAGGCTAAACACCATGCACCCAATCGGACCTATCCACGCCATCGCCACCGGGCCTGACCGCATTGCGGCAGCGCTCGCGTCGCCCGAAATTCGGAGCATCGCCGCTTCGGCGAGGCGCGCCGGAATCGATCTGAC
>JBKQMI010000017.1:0-3796 GCA_052146775.1 Methylocella sp.
GACCTTTGACAGGTCCGCGAAATCCTCGAGCGTCAGGATCATGCCGCCCGCGCGCGCCATGGCGACGAGATGGATGACGTGATTGGTCGAGCCGCCCGTCGCATGCAAAGCGACGACGCCATTGACGAAGGCGCGCTCGTCGAGAATTTGCGAGGCCGGCGTGTAGTCATTGCCCAGCGCCGTCATGGCCAGCGCGCGCTTCGCCGCGGCCGCCGTCAGCGCGTCGCGCAGCGGCGTATTGGGATTGACGAAGGAGCTGCCCGGCAAATGCAGCCCCATCGCCTCCATCAGCATCTGGTTGGAGTTGGCCGTCCCATAGAAGGTGCAGGTTCCGGGCGCATGATAGGAGGCGGCCTCCGCCTCCAGCAAATCGGCGCGGGACACTTTGCCTTCGGCGTAAAGCTGGCGCACCTTCGATTTCTGATCGTTGGAGATGCCGGACGGCATCGGCCCCGCCGGCACGAAGACGGCCGGCAAATGGCCAAAGGCCTGCGCGGCGATGACGAGGCCCGGCACGATCTTGTCGCAGACGCCGAGGAAGACAACGGCGTCGAACATGTCGTGCGACAGCGCGATCGAGGCCGAGAGCGCAATGACGTCGCGCGAAAACAGCGACATCTCCATGCCCGCGCGCCCTTGCGTGACGCCGTCGCACATGGCCGGGACGCCGCCCGCCACCTGCGCGACGCCGCCCGCCTCGCGCGCCGCCCGCTTCAGGATCGCCGGGAACGTCTCATAGGGCTGATGCGCCGAGAGCATGTCGTTATAGGCCGTGACGATGGCGAGATTGGGCGCGACGTCCGCGCGCAGCTCCGCCTTGTCATGGACGCCGCAGGCCGCGAAGCCATGCGCGAGATTGGCGCAGCCCAGCGCGCCCCTGCGCGGCCCCGCGCGGCGCATGGCCTCCATCCGCGCAAGATAAGCCGCGCGGGTCGGACGGCTGCGCTCCGCGATGCGCGCTGTTACGTCGGCGATGACCTGCTGGACCATTGGCGCCTCTCGATCCTGTCTGCGTGAGCCGGCCTTGCGGAGGAACCCTTTATCTTATTGTTTTACCGCATGATCTTATCCAAAAAGTTTGTAACTTTTTGGGATCATGCTCTAACTTGTCTCCTCGTACCAACTTCGTCCGTCGCGCTCAACGAGCGCCGTCGCCGAGGCCGGCCCCCAGGTGCCGGCGAGATAATAGCGCGGCTCCAGCACCGACTGATTCCACGCCTCGCGGATCGGATCGACCCAGCGCCAGGCGGCCTCGACCTCGTCGCGGCGCATGAACAGCGTGGCGTTGCCGCGTATGACGTCCATCAGCAGCCGCTCATAGGCTTCCGGCGCATAGATCTGGAACGCCTTGGCGAAATCCATGTCGAGCGGCACATGGCGCATGCGCATGCCCCCTGCCCCGGGCTCCTTCAGCATCAGCCACAGCTTGATCCCCTCATCCGGCTGCAGCCGGACGACGAGCCGCGTCGGCAGGATCTTGACCTCGGGCCCGAAGATCGAATGCGGCACGTTGCGGAAGGACACGATCAGCTCGGAGACGCGCTTCGGCAAACGCTTCCCCGTGCGCAGATAAAAGGGCGTGCCGGCCCAGCGCCAGTTGCCGACATGCACCTTCAGCGCGACGAAGGTCTCCATCTGGGTCGCCGGATTGCCGACATCCTCGGGGTAGCCGGGCACGGCGCCCGAAGCGCTGGCGCCGGCGCGATACTGGCCCCTGACAGTCAAAAGCGCCGCATTGCTGGCGTTGATCGGCTCCAGCGCCTTTAAAACCTTCAGCTTCTCGTCGCGCACCGCATCCGCCTCCAGCGCGGCCGGCGGCTCCATCGCGACGAGGCATAAAAGCTGGAGCAAATGGTTCTGCACCATGTCGCGCAGGGCGCCCGAGGTCTCGTAATAGGCGCCGCGGCTCTCGACGCCGATGGTTTCGGCGACCGTGATCTCGACATGGTCGATATGGGCGGCGTTCCACAAGGGCTCGAACAGCGCATTGGCGAAGCGCAGGGCGAGCAGATTTTGCACCGTCTCCTTACCCAGATAATGATCGATCCGGTAAATCTGGCTCTCGGCGAAAACCGCGCCCAGCGCATCATTGATCCTCGCCGCCGATTCGGCGTCGTGGCCGATCGGCTTTTCGACGATGATGCGCGAGGCGGGCGTGATCAGACCGTAGGCGGCGAGCTGCGCGGCGATCGCGCCGAACCGGTCCGGCCCGGTCGCCAGATAGAAGGCCCGGACCGCCGTCTCCTTTTCGGGAAACTGCTTGGCGAGGACGTCCCAGCCGGCGTCGGTTCCGATATCGAGGCTGACGTAATCGACCATTGCCAGAAAAGCGTCGACCGCCTCGGGCTTGGTCGCCTCCGGCGCAAACTGGCGCAGCGCCTTCGCCACGGTGTGCCGGAACGCATCGCCGTCATAATCGTGCCGCGCCGCCGCGATGATGCGCGTCGGTTCGGTGAATTGCCCATCGAGGAAGCGCCGGAACAGCGCCGGAAACAATTTGCGGTAAGCAAGATCGCCCGTTCCGCCAAAGACGACGAGATCGAAGGGATCGACCTTGATAATGCGCGAAACCATCGCTTGCCTTTCTGTTGGACGCCGCGCGGCCGTTGCAGCCGTCCTTGAATCGCCAAAGGACGTAGCAAGATCCGGTCCGCTGAGTTGACGCCATCCGGCGCGCCGGGACAAGCGCCCCTCGCGCGGTTTTGCTTTGCAACGGACCCGCGAGACGCTAACGCTGGAACATGACAACCGGCGCCGCCGCGAGTCGATTGAAGCGCGGTTCGCAGCCGTTTTCCGGGAGCCTCCAATGTCTCTGTTGCGTGAACCCGCCGTGGATGCGACGCCGATCTGGTTCGTCACCGCAAAGACCTGGCCGCATATCGAGGCCGGCCTTCCCGCGCCGGCGGCGACCTTCGCCACGGCCTGCGGTTTCGAGCCGAAGCCCGGGCGCAGCCAAGTCCTGCCCGACGCGGCCGGAGGCATCGCGGCCGTTCTGTTCGCGATCGAGACCGCCGAGGCGGCGGTCAAGGATCTGCTCCTGCCAGGAAAGCTCGCGACTTCGCTGCCGCCGGGCCTCTATCGCTTCGCCAATGAGCCGCATGATCCGGCGCTCGCCGCGCTGTCCTGGCTGCTCTCCGCCTATCGCTTCGGGCGCTACAAGGCCGACGCGAGCGAGCAGGCGCGGCTTTGCGCGCCGGAGGGCGTCGACGCGGCGCGGATCGCGCGCATCGCCAAGGCCGTGGCGCTCGGGCGCGATCTCATCAACACGCCGGCGAACGATCTTGGCCCCGCCGCGCTGGAGGCGGCGGCCCTCGGCGTCGCCGCGCAATTCGAAGCGCAAAGCGCCGTCGTGCGGGGGGACCACCTGCTCGAAGCCAAACTGCCGCTGATCCACGCCGTCGGGCGCGCCTCCGCGGAGGCCCCGCGCCTCGTCGATTTTCACTGGGGCGATGCGGCGCATCCGAAAGTCACGCTGGTCGGCAAGGGGGTTTGTTTCGATTCGGGCGGCCTCGACATCAAGCCCGCGACCGGAATGCTGATGATGAAGAAGGACATGGGCGGCGCGGCGAGCGCCCTCGCCCTCGCCCAGATGATCATGGCGGCGGGCCTGCCCGTGCGCCTCCGGGTCGTTCTGCCGATCGTCGAAAACGCCATCTCGGGCGAGGCCTTCCGCCCCGGCGACATTTACCCCAGCCGCAAGGGGCTCTCGGTCGAGATCGGCAACACGGACGCCGAGGGGCGCCTGATCCTCGCCGACGCGCTGGCGCTGGCCGATGAAGAAGCGCCCGACCTCCTC
>JBKQMI010000018.1:0-3384 GCA_052146775.1 Methylocella sp.
GCGGATATTGATGCTTCAGCCTACCGCGCGCGACGAGATTGCCCGCCTCGATCAGCGCCTTGATGACGGCCTCGTTGGCGTCTCCCTTGTTTCCCTTGTCGTCGATGACGCGGCGGCCTTCAAAGCCCGGCGCGTCCTTGGTGAGGAAGCCGTCGGCGTCGACCGTGTAGGGGATGCGCGTTTCGATTCCGCGCGCCTGCAGTTGCCGCCCATGCGCCATCCAGATGTCGAAGTCGTCGCGGCCATGGCCGGGCGCGGTATGGACGAAGCCCGTGCCGGTGTCGGCTGTGACGTGGTCGCCGTCGAAGAGGGGGATCTTGAAATCGTAGCCGGTGATCGTCGCGGCGAGGGGGTGGCGCGCCTCGATCACTCCCAACTCATACGGTGAGACGTCCCGAACGCGCTCGAAGAGGTCAACCCTAGCTGAGGTCCGCACGCTCTCGGCGAGCGCGTCGGCAAGGACGTAAAGATCGTTGACCTTCGCCCAATTGCCGGAGGGCGCGGCTACTACACGATAGAGGCCATAGGCAATTTTGGAGGAATAGCTGATCGCACGGTTTGCCGGAATGGTCCAAGGCGTCGTCGTCCAGATGACTATTCTCGCGCCGTCGTGAGCCAGTCTCTCTACACCAGCAAAGACCGTATCCATCGGGTTCCGAACGGCGTTTTGCCCGCCCTCGGGTTGCCACAGCGCAAACCGCTTGGTCTCGTCGGCGCTTGCGACCGGAAACGCCACATAGACCGCATCGCTGACGATATCCTCGTATTCGACCTCCGCCTCGGCGAGCGCGGTCTTTTCGACGACGCTCCACATGACTGGTTTGGAGCCGCGATAGAGCAGCCCGTTTTCGGCGAATTTCATGATCTCGCGCGCGATCGTCGCTTCCGCCGGATAGGTCATGGTGAGGTAGGGATGGTCCCAGTCGCCCGCGACCCCGAGGCGCTTGAACTCCTCGCGCTGCACATCGACCCAGTGCTCGGCGAAGGCGCGGCACTCGCGACGAAACTCGTTGATCGGGACTTCGTCCTTGTTGCGGCCCTTGGCGCGATATTCCTCCTCGATCTTCCATTCGATCGGCAGGCCGTGGCAGTCCCAGCCCGGCACGTAATTGGCGTCAAAGCCCAGCATCTGCTGCGAGCGCGCGACGAGGTCTTTAAGGATCTTGTTCAGCGCGTGGCCGATATGGATATTGCCGTTGGCGTAGGGCGGCCCGTCATGCAGGACGAATTTCGCCCTGCCCTTCCCGGCCTCGCGCAGGCGCTCGTAAAGGCCGATCTCGCGCCAGTAGGCGAGCAGCTCCGGCTCCTTCTTCGGCAGGCCGGCGCGCATTGGAAAATCCGTCTGCGGCAGATAGAGGCTCTTTGAATAATCGGTTGGCTTTTGCCCGGCCGCGTCTTCGGCTTTTGCGGGCGCGCGGGCTTGCATCTCGGTCATTGTCTGAATCTATCGAGGTTTGGCGCATTTTTGGGCGCGGCGCGGCTTCAGCCGCTGGAATTAAGCGAAAACAATCCCGGCCGCGCGAAAATTCAGGCGCGGGCCGGGCGCATAATTCGCGTGCGGCGCAGGTGTTTTCTGGACCAAAGTCTGGACATGCTGGCGTTCTAGCAATGAAATCGCTGCGGATAAAGCGTTTCGACTCTAGCTCCAGTTCTTCGCCGCGCGCCAAAGACTCCATTGCCGGCGCCATTGCGGCAGCTGGACCGGCGTCTGGAACGGATCGTAGCCGGGCTTCTCCATCTGGCGGAGATAAGGCTCGCAGAGGCCGATCGGCAGAAAGGCGGGCAGGCAGGCCTCAGGCAGACCCTCGATGCGAGTCATAAAGACATCGAGATTGTCCCGCGCGAGCGCGCGCACATCGGAGAGCGCGGCCAGAATGGCTGGCGTCGGCTTGCCCGCGGCGACGGCGGCCGGGTCCAGCCCATGCCTCTTCAGGATATCGCGGGGAATGAACATCTGGCCGCGCGCGACCTGCCAGGGAAAGGCGCGCAGCAGGCCCGTCAGCGCATAGGCGAGGCCGCCATGCTCCGCCGCCCCGAGGCCCGAGGCGGGCTCATTGGGCGTGAGGATCATCGGGATCAGGCGGAAAAGAGTCGATGACGTCGCCCTGCAATAGGCTTCGAGCTGGCCGACGCTCTCCATCGGATCGTCGTAGAGATCAAATGCGCGGGCATCGATGAGTTCGACGAAGGTTTCCTTCGGCAGATTGAAGCGCGCGATGGTGCCGAGCAGCGCCGCGGCGACGGGATTGGCCGCGACTTCGCCATTTGGCGCACTTTCCAGCGCGTCGCGCTGCCATTGCAGGCGGATCTCGCCAAGCATCGGCTCCGAGACGACCTCGCGCACGCGGGCGATTTCGAGGTTGAAGGCGAGGACCGCGCAGACATGCGGGCGCGCCGCCCCGGGGATGAAAAGGCTCGCGAGCCAGCGGTCGGGGTCGTCGCGGCGGACCATCGCCTCGCACCAGGCGTAGTCCGCCGCCGTGGCCGCGCCGCTCATCAGGGAACCGCCAGAAGCGCCGCGGCGACGCGCCGCTTTTCGCCTAATAAAATGGAATAGGTGCGTGCGGCCGCGCCGGTCTGCATGGGTTCGGCGCTGACGCCCGCGAGGCGCAGACGCTGGCGGAGGGCGAGGGAGAGCGGCGCGGGGTCGAGGCCGGTCCCGATCAGGAGATGCTCAATGAGGCCGGGCGCCTCGGCGAACAGGGGGGCCAGCGATTCAATCGTGATGTCCGCCGGGGCCTCGGCCGCCCAAGCGTAAATCCCCGACGGCAGGGCGAGGATCGAGCCGCGATGCGACATGCCGCCGAAGCGAAAGCCGCCGGCGCCGTAACCCTCGATGGCATGGGCGCCGGGCAGAAATCCGGCGTCGTGAAGCTCGCTCATTTTGGCTCCGGCGCTGGGAAATCGCAACGCGCCATTGATCTCTTGGCGGCGAGTGTGGCGAGCGGGTCGATCCTGTCAAGGACGCGCAGCGCCGGCTACGCCGGTGCGAGCCATAGCCCGTCGTTTACGACGGGCGTCCCAAGAGACGCCCTTTTGGCTCGCATCCTTGACAGGGTCGCGCCCGCCTCGCCGATAACGCCGGCCATGAGTTGAATGGCGAAGTCTGACGTTGGCCGAGGGGTAAGCCCCGCCCCTATGGCCGTCATGGCCGGGCATGACGGTAAGAAAGTAGGGCAAGCCCCCACCGCGATCACGCGGCTCCCTTGGCGAGCTTGCCGCCCGGGGTCGGCTCCGCGCCGACCGTCTCGCTACGGAGGCCAAGATAGATCAGCATGGGCGAGCAGATGAAGACGGAGGAATAGGTGGCGACGAAAATGCCCCAGATCATCGCGATCGAGAAGGAGCGGATCACCTGCCCGCCGAAGACGACGAGCGAGAGCA
>JBKQMI010000019.1:0-11841 GCA_052146775.1 Methylocella sp.
AGCCGGTCCTCGGGGTGCCAGGCGACATTGGCGGTGCGCCGCGTCTGCGCGCCGACATTGTAATGGCTGAGGATTCGCCCCGTCGTCAGGAGCAGCGGGAAGCGCGGTCCCGTCCGCTCGTCGGTCGCGACATATTCGGTGATGACGAATTTGCCCTTCCCGGCCGCGAAATGGCCGATATGCATCACCGGCGTGCCCTCTGGCGCGGCTGCGTTGCAGGGCCACTGGACCGAACCAAGCTCATCGAGCCTCGCGAAGGATACGCCGGCGAAGCTTGGCGTCGTCCGCGCCACCTCGTCCATGATTTCGCTCGGATGTGCGTAATGCATGTCAAAGCCCATCGCCTTGGCGAGAAGCAGCGTGATCTCCCAGTCGCCATAGCCGTTTTTCGGGCTCATCACCTTGCGTACGCGCTGAATCCGCCGCTCCGCATTGGTGAAGGTGCCATCCTTTTCGAGGAAGGTCGAGCCCGGCAGGAAGACATGGGCGTAATTCGCCGTTTCATTTAGGAAAAGATCCTGCACGACGACGCATTCCATCGCCTTGAGCCCGGCGGCGACATGATGCGTGTCGGGATCGGATTGCAGAATGTCCTCGCCCTGGATGTAGATGCCGCGGAAGGCCCCCTCGACGGCGGCGTCGAGCATGTTCGGGATGCGAAGGCCCGGCTCGTGATCGATCTCGACGCCCCAGAGGCTCTCGTAGACCGCGCGCGTCGCGTCGTCCGACACATGCCGGTAGCCGGCGAATTCATGCGGGAACGAGCCCATGTCGCAGGCGCCCTGGACGTTGTTCTGACCGCGCAGCGGATTGACGCCGACGCCGGGCCGGCCGAGATTTCCGGTCGCCATGGCGAGATTGGCGACGGCCAGCACCGTCGTCGAGCCCTGGCTATGCTCGGTGACGCCGAGACCGTAAAAGATCGCCGCATTGCCGCTGGTCGCGTAGAGGCGCGCCGCGCCACGAATGAGATCGGCGGGAACGCCGGAAATTTTCTCCACTTCCTCCGGGCTGTTGCGCGGTTCCGAGACGAAAGCGGCCCAATCCTGAAACTCCGACCAGTCGCAACGCTCGCGCACGAAAGCCTCGTTGACGAGGCCCTCCGTCACGATCACATGGGCGAGCGCGGTGACCACCGCGACATTGGAGCCTGGCTTCAGAGCGAGGTGATAATCGGCTTCGACATGCGGCGTGCGCACGAGGTCGATGCGGCGCGGATCGATGACGATGAGCTTCGCGCCCTCGCGCAGCCGTTTCTTCATATGCGAGCCGACCACGGGATGCCCGTCGGTCGGATTGACGCCGATGAGAAGCATCACGTCCATCGCGTCAATCGAATCGAAATCCTGCGTTCCCGCCGAGGTTCCGAAGGCGGTCTTCAGGCCATAGCCGGTCGGCGAATGGCAGACCCGCGCGCAGGTATCGACGTTATTATTGCCGAATCCACCGCGGATCAGCTTCTGGACCAGATAGGTTTCTTCATTGGTGCAGCGCGACGAGGTGATGCCGCCGATGGAGCGCTTGCCGTAAGCCGCCTGGATGCGCTTGAACTCGGACGCAGCAAAGCCGATCGCCTCCTCCCAGGAGACCTCGCGCCAGGGCTCGCTGATCTTGGCGCGGATCATCGGTTTCAGGATGCGGTCGCGGTGCGTCGCATAGCCCCAGGCGAAGCGACCCTTGACGCAGGAATGGCCGTGGTTCGCCTTGCCGTCCTTGTAGGGGACCATGCGAACCAGTTCTTCGCCGCGCATCTCCGCCTTGAAGGTGCAGCCGACGCCGCAATAGGCGCAGGTCGTCACCGCCGAATGTTCGGGCAGGCCAACGGCGATCACCGATTTTTCGGTGAGCGTCGCGGTCGGGCAGGCCTGTACGCAGGCGCCGCAGGAGACGCATTCGGATTCGAGGAAAGGCTCGTCCTGCCCCGCGGCGACCCGGCTCTCGAAGCCGCGCCCGTCGATCGTCAGCGCGAACGTGCCCTGCACTTCCTCGCAGGCCCGGACGCAGCGGTTGCAGACGATGCATTTGGCCGGATCATAGGTGAAATAAGGGTTCGACTGATCTTTGACTTCGTCGAAATGATTGGCGCCCTCATAGCCGTAGCGCACTTCGCGCAGGCCGACGGCCCCGGCCTGTGTCTGCAGCTCGCAATCGCCATTGGCGGCGCAGGTCAGGCAATCCAGCGGATGATCGGAGATATAAAGCTCCATCACGCCCTTGCGCAGGGCTTTGAGGCGCGGCGTCTGGGTTTTGACGACAATGCCCGGCGCGACCGGCGTCGTACACGAAGCCGGCGTGCCGTTGCGCCCCTCGATCTCGACGAGGCAGAGACGGCAGGAGCCGAAGGATTGCAGCGAGTCCGTGGCGCAGAGCTTGGGGATTTCGGTGCCCATCTCCATCGCCGCGCGCATGATCGACGTGCCTTCCGGCGCGGTGACGGTTACGCCATCGATGGTCAGCGTGACGCTCTTTTGAGATTGCGCGGCGGGCGTGCCGTAATCGACTTCTTCGATGAGAGCCATGACAGTCGTCCTTACTCGGCCGCTAGCGCATGGCGCGGCGCAAAATCTTCCGGGAAATGCCGAAGCGCGCTGAGCACGGGATAGGGCGCAAGGCCCCCAAGCGCGCAGAGCGAGCCGAATTTCATGGTCTGGCAAAGATCCTCAAGAAGCGCGATATTCTCGTCAACCTTGACGCCGCCGATGATGCGCTCCATCACCTCGACGCCGCGCGTCGAGCCGATCCGGCAGGGCGTGCATTTGCCGCAACTCTCGACGGCGCAGAACTCCATCGCGAAACGGGCCATCTTCGCCATCTCGACCGTATCGTCGAAGACAACGAGGCCGCCATGGCCGATCAGGCCGTCGCGGGCGGCGAAGGCCTCGTAGTCGAAGGGCGTATCGAACAGCGCGGGCGGAAAATAGGCCCCGAGCGGTCCGCCGCATTGCACCGCGCGCACCGGCCGGCCGGACGCGGTCCCGCCGCCGATCTCCTCGACGATCTCGCCAAGCGTCAGGCCGAAAGCGGTCTCGAACAGGCCGCCGAAGCGGATATTGCCCGCGATCTGCAGCGGCATCGTGCCGCGCGAACGGCCCATGCCGAAGCCGGCGTAGAATTCGCCGCCACGTTCGAGGATCGTCGGGATGGCGACGAGCGAGAGAACATTATTGACGACCGTCGGACGCGCGAAGAGACCCTTATGGGCGGGCAGCGGGGGCTTCGCCCGGACGACGCCGCGCTTGCCTTCGAGGCTCTCCAGGAGCGAGGTCTCCTCGCCGCAGACATAGGCGCCGGCGCCGATGCGCAGCTCGATGTCGAAGGCATGGCCGGAGCCGAGAATGTCGGCCCCGAGATAGCCCGCCGAGCGCGCAACGCGGAGCGCCTCGTCGAAGGTGCGCGCGGCGTGCGGATATTCCGAACGCAGATAAACGTAGCCTTTGCCGGCCCCGACGGCGATCGCCGCGATCGTCATGCCTTCGATCAGGGCGAATGGATCGCCCTCAATGATCATGCGGTCGGCGAAGGTGCCGCTATCGCCCTCGTCCGCGTTGCAGACGATGTAGCGGCGGTCGGCCGGCGCGTCGGCGACAGTCCTCCATTTGATTCCGGTCGGAAAGCCGGCGCCCCCGCGCCCGCGCAGGCCCGACTTCGCCACCTCGGCGATCGTCGCCGCGGGTCCGATCTCGATAGCGCGCTGGAGACCGCGCCAGCCGCCGAGCGCAGCATAGTCGTCGAGCGAGACGGGATCGATGATTCCGCAACGGGCGAAGGTGAGGCGGGTCTGGCGGGCGAAGAAGGGATGGTCCTCTGTCCTGCCGATGCCGAGCGCATGCGCGCCGCCGGAGAGAAAGCCGGCGTCGAACAGGCCGGCGACGTCGGACGCCTTGACAGGTCCATAGCCGATGCGGCCTCCGGCCGTCTCGACCTCGACCAGAGGCTCCAGAAAGATCATGCCGCGCGAGCCGGTGCGGGTGATTTCGACCGCCACGCCGCGCGCCTCAGCTTCCGCGGCGATCCTGACGGCGACCTTGTCGGCGCCAAGCGCCAGCGCCGCCGCATCCTTCGAAATGAAAATCCGGGTCATGCGCGCACCGCTTCCACGGCTTCCGCGAGGCTTTCGGCGTCGAGCCGGCCGATCGCCTCATCGTCGAGGAGCGCGGCGGGCGAACAGGCGCAAAGACCGAGGCAGTAAACCGGCTCGACGGTCAGTTCGCCGTCGGCCGTCGAGCCATGCCAATCGATGCCGAGCCTGGCGAGAAAATCCTCGGCCAGCGCCTCGCTTCCCATGCTCTGGCAGGCTTCGCCGCGGCAAAACTTCAATATATGGCGGCCGGCGGGTTCGCGACGGAAATCGTGGTAGAAGGTGATAACGCCATGCACTTCGGCGCGGCTGAGGTTCAACGCCTTCGCGATCAGCGGCGCGGCGGCCTCGTCGACATGGCCGAATTCGTGCTGCAAAGCATGAAGAATCGGCAGCATGGGCCCTTCGAGACCGGCATGCTCGCTGACGATCGCCTCGGCTCGCGCGGCATCCCACGGAGTCGCCTGGTGCATATGATCCACCCAACTATTGATTTATTGTCCGTTTAGAGTGCGGCGGCGGGTCCGGAATATCAATGGGCGAGTTTCGTTGGCTGATAGATAGCGTCTATAGCCTACGAACGCCTGAACTATTAAAACGCCCCCAATCAGGCTCAACGCCCCTTCGTGCATCGCCTGATAGACTCCGGCCTGATAGGCGCCAAGGGCGCCCCCGCCTTGCAACACCAACACGATCTGACCCACATCCGGCATTTTGACGGCCAAGTAATCGTTACGCCGGAGCGCGCCACACGGTCCATCCCGATTAGATCCCAGCGTACCACTCGTAGCCGCGATCGGGCCAGAAACCGCCCTTGCCGCGGCCGATGTTGTCGAGCCGGCCGGTCAGCTCGACCCGCATCACATATTTCGCGTGCTTGTAGCCGAGTTGCCGCTCGACCCGCAGCCGCAGCGGCGCGCCATGCCCGACGGAAAGGGGCGCATCGTTGAGACTATGCGCGAGAATGGTTTGCGGATGAAACGCGTCGATCAAATCGATGCTCTCATAATATTGTCCCGTGCCGTCGAGGGCGTGTTCATACCAGTCGGCGCAGTGGAGCACCGCGAAGCGCGCGGCCGGCAAAAGCCCGGCGCGGCGCAGGACGACGGCCAGCGGAACGCCCTGCCATTTGCCGATGGCGCTCCATCCCTCGACGCAATCGTGCCGCGTGATCTGCGTGCGCTGCGGCAGGTTGCGCAGGTCCTCGAGCGACAGATCGAGAGGCCTTGCGACCAAGCCATCGACGCGCAGGCGCCAATCGGCGAAATTGCTCTCCACAAGGGCGGCATATTCATCGCCTTCCGGCATATGGGTGCCGTTTACCTTGAACGCCGGCGAGACATCGGCCGCAGTGAATTCGCGCGCCATCGAATGGCGGCCGCCCAGCAGCCGTTGAGCGCGATAGGTCAGCCCCTCGGCCAAGTCGAGAACCGACACGACATCGGGCGAGTCGGAGACATCGCAACCGCTGACAAGTGCGGCGCCAAGGCTCGCCGCGCCAAGAGCCAGAAACCGGCGGCGGGGAAGGCGCAAGCTACTCATGGTCGGCCTCCGGATAGATCGTGAACTTGCCGGTGATCATGGAGCGAAGCTCGTTGAACGGCCCGGCCAGCAACACCATCGCGACATGAATGAAAATGAACAACACAATCAGGTTGGCGGCGATGAAGTGAATCGTCCGCGCCGATTGGCGGCCCTGGAAGAGCGTGACGAGCCATGGCAGGATGGCGTCCATGCCCGGCGACATGGTGAGGCCGGTGAGGATCATCGTCGGCAGCAACAGGCCGATCACGCCGAGATAGGCGAATTTCTGCAGCGGATTGTAATGCCGCGCCTCCTCGCCGCGCGGAAATTTGAGCCGCGCATGATCGACGAAATCTCGCCAGATGGCCTTCGGCCGCAGTTGCGCGCGGCTCGGCAAAAGATCGCGGGCGAGATGTCCGCTGGCGAGTCCGCCAATGTAGTAGACGGAGAGATTTACGACGAAGAGCCAGGCGAAGAAGAAGTGCCAGCGCCGCCCCAGCGACAGATCGCGATAGGCGGGGAGAGTCACAAACCGCGGAAAGCCCCGTTCGACGATTTCGCCGTCCGGATTGCTGGAGACGCCGAGGACGCCCGTCGTGTTGACTGTCGCCGGGCCGATCTTCGTGAAACCCGTCAGAGCGCCGTCGCTCGATTCGTCGGATCCAATCTCGAAAAGAGGCTTGTCGGCGTCGGCGCCATATTGCCCCCAGTAAAGGGCCGGATGCGCATTGAAGATCTGCAGGCCGCTCATCAGCAAAATAATGACGCAGAGCAGATTGATCCAATGCGTCACGCGGGTCACGAGCGCGTGGCGATAGACGACCGCGCCCTTGGCGCGCGACAATGGCGCGAGATGCGCCTCTCGAAATTGCGTCAACGCCCTCATCGCTTTCATCGCCGCCTCCCGTTCCCGCGCCCTTGAGGTCCGCGGATCCGCTCCGGCGCAAGGCGCGCAACGGATCCGCTCCGAAATTACTTCGCGTCGCTCTTCATGGAGTCGCTCTTCACAGAATCGCTATGCGTGGCGTCGCTCTTCATTGAGTCGCCCTGCATATGGTCGCTTTTCATGGTGTCGCTCTTCATGGAGTCGCTCTTCATCTGGTCATGCGTTGTAGCATCAGACTTCATGGCGTCGTCGGCGAAGGCGGCGCCAGCACAGATCGAGCTGGCCGCAAAAAGGGCGACTGCGGCGAAGCGGGCGATGGCGTATTTCATATTCATGGCGTTGCTCCTGCTTGTCTTTGGCGCCGGGGTCGGCGCACCTCAAGACGGCACCTGCACATCCGCAAGGGGCGCGAGTCTAGACCACGACTTGGAGCCGGCAGCCGGTGACTTTCGCCGGCTGCCGGCTCATCACGATTACGGTCGCCGGCGTCGAAAAGTTACCTCACTCGAAGATCTTTTTTTCTGTTCAATGCCGACGAACCGAACAGGATGCCGAATCATGCGCTGATGAAAGAAAATGCCGTCCGCCCCATTCATTGCAGCGCTCACGGCGAACCGCCCGCCATCGCGGAGCCGTGCGCCAAGGACTGAAATTTAGCGTGATGACGCGGACCGATCCGGCCACAGCCAGAACTTGACTAGATCCGTCTATCGGCGATGGCCCGATCAAACGGGTCAAGGCTGCGCCCGCGCGCGGCGGTCAAGCCCGCGGCGCGGCCGTCAGTCGGAGTTCAGAAAATTTCAGGGGGCGATTGGTGGAGCTGAGGGGAATCGAACCCCTGACCTCTGCAGTGCGATTGCAGCGCTCTCCCATCTGAGCTACAGCCCCGTCCACCGCGGCTGTTTACGCGACTGCGCGCGAGGGCGCAAGTTCAATGGCGCGGCCATGTTCGGTCCGCCGCGGCGGAAGCGAGGGGCGAGCGCGTTCGCTCCCCCGGCGGCCCGCCCGAGCAAGCCTGGCGGCTCCGCATCGCCTTGCCAGCCCGGCTCAAGCCGCGTAAACGAGGATGCACCTTGCTGAGGCTTTGGAGTTCCCATGCGCGCTCTTCTCGACGTTATCCTGCTGGCTCTCGAACTTTACACCTATGTCGTGATCGCAGCGGTAATCCTGTCGTGGCTGATCGCCTTTAACGTCATCAATACCTATAACAATGTCGTTCGCGGCATCGTCACCGCCGTCAATGCGCTGACCGAGCCCGTCCTGCGCCCGATCCGGCAGGTTTTGCCAAGTTTCGGCGGCCTGGATATTTCGCCGATCGTCCTGTTTCTGCTTATCTTCCTGATCCAGCGCATTATTATTCAATATATTTATCCGTACGTCTTTTGACCGCTGACGCGCCTCTCCATTCGGCGCCGCCCTGGAGTCTGCGCGGCGGCGCTCTCGTTCTCTCCGTCCGGCTCACGCCCAAAAGCGCGCGCGACGAAATCGGCGCCATCGATCGTCTCTCCGACGGTCGGCCCGTCCTGAAGGCGCGCGTGCGCGCGACGCCGCAGGATGGCGAGGCGAACGCCGCCCTGATCAAGCTGATCGCCAAAACGCTGCGCATTCCGGCCGCCGCCATCCGGCTCGAATCGGGAGCGACGGCCCGCCTGAAGACGCTGGTTCTGACGGGCGACGCGGAGGCGCTCGAAGCCGCTCTGGCCGCCATCGCCGCGCGGAGTTGAGGGCGCCCCGAAACGTTCAGGCCCCGAGCTTGCGGAAGAAATCCCAGATCAGCCGCGCGCTTTCGACATCGTTATTGTGCAGTCCGCCGCGCGTTGTGTCCGCGCCGACCCCTGCCCAGTGTCCTGGAACCGAATGGCCGCCGCCTTCAACGCGCAACAGCTCCACCGGGACCTTGCAGCCATTGAGCTTGTCGAGATAGGCGCGCGTGCCGTCACGCATATCGCGATCCGGCATGGGCGTCGTGCTGCGCCCCTCGCCGCATCCCGCCGCCCTGGCGAAAATCGCGAGCGTCGCATTGGCCGAAAGAACGCTGATTTTGGACCCGGGCAAATTCGCCTTGCCGCCCGCAAAAGGAATCGATGCGTCCGCCGTGCCGGCGATCATCATCAAAGGGATCGGCCGCGACAGCTTACAGGATTCGGCGAGATCCGCCGGCAAGGCCGTGATCAGCGCGGCGGCGGCGGCGAAGAGCTGCGCATTGTCGCAGATGATCCGCAGGGCGGCGAAGCCGCCATTCGAGATGCCGACGATGAAGACCTTGCGCCGGTCGATGATGCCATCGGAGGCGAGCTTGCCGATCAGGTCGCGGATGAAGGTCGCATCGCGCGCCGCCTCAGGGCCGGGCGCGTCGCTCCAGCGGCCGCCGACAGGATCTGGATAGACGAGCACCGGACCGGCGGAGCCCGCCATTTCCTCGAGGCCGAAGACTCGCTTGAGGCGCGGCCCCTTCTCCCGGTTGCTTCGCAGAACAATGACGAGAGGACGGCGCGCCTGTTTCAGGCGTCGATGCTGGACCAGAATGGCGCTGCGGACGATCCCGCCGGATTCGATCGAAATCCGGCCCGACGCCGCATGCGCCGCGCCCGGCAGCGAGACAAGCGCCAGCATTAGCGCGAGAATCTGCGCCGTGGCGAGCCGGAGCAAGGGTCGAACGGCCCCAAGGCCCACGCAGGCGCGTCCGCCGCGGCGGACAAGGAAAAACTCGTTGCGCCGGACGGTCCGGTCTTGAGAAATGATCAAAAACGCTACCCCCCGAACACGCTACCCCCGAAGCGCCGGCGCGACCGCTTGCCCGAAGGGCCGAGCGAAGCGTCGCCGCCTGTCGGCAAGTCAGCGCCGCGGCCGCTGCGAATGCCCGCCATTCTTCTACCGCGCCCGAGGTTTTTGCAATAAGCAAAGGCGATGCGGCCGCCGCCAGGAATCGCGCTGCGTCAATTTTCTGGCCCGATTGCGTTGCCCGCCACTCCGGTTTGCGTTAATGGAAAGCTTAAGCGTCATTCACGAAGATCGGATTTAGCTTTCATGACAGAGGTCGAGGTCAATCTCAGCCGGGCCGAAAGCCGCCGCCCTTTGTCGCCGCATCTGCAGGTCTATCGTCCCACGCTGACGATGATGATGTCGATCGCCCATCGCATCACTGGCATTGCTCTCTATGGTGGGACGCTTCTTCTGGCTTGGTACATGATCGCCGCGGCGAGCGGCCCCGACACGTTCGCGGCAGCGGGCTGGTTTTTGAATTCGATCATCGGCAAATTAATCCTGTTCGGATTTACCTGGGCGCTGTTTCATCATCTCCTCGGCGGCGTGCGCCATATCATTTGGGACGCCGGGTATGGTCTCGATGATCCAGAGCGCGAATGGCTCGCCAAGGGGACGCTGATCGGCGGCGGCGCGCTCACCCTGATCGTCTGGATCATCGCCTTGCTCCGCGCTTGAACCTTGTGAGGTTCGCCGCGGCGCTTGACGCCCGCGGCCGGTCTCATCCTTTTGAAGGACTTTAGGCAATCATGACGCATGACGCAGCACCGGTTCGGGGCGCCGCCCGGACGCGCTCTCTCGGCTCGGCAAAGTCAGGCGCCGCCGACGCCTGGCGCATGCACGTGACTGCGGTCGCGCTGATTCCCCTGTCGCTCGCTTTCGTCTGGATCGCGCTCTCGCTGGTCGGCAAGGATTACGCCGGCGCGCGGGCCGAACTGGCGCAGCCCTGTCAGGCGATCGTGCTGCTGCTGTTCATTTTGGCCGGCGTCGCGCACATGAAGACCGGGATGCGGTCGATCATCGACGACTACATTCATTCTCCGCATGTGAAGGAATGGGCGCTCGTCGCCAATTTCCTGCTCTGCGCGGGCCTTGGCGCCGCCCTGATTTTCGCCGCCCTGAAACTCGGCCTTTCGGCCGGCTCGCCCTGATCGAAGCGGCCCTGTTTTCTCAAGTCCGACGGCGGCGAGTCCGGCGGTTATGGCAATGATTCGAAAGGCGACAGAATGGCCTCGAACGGCACATTGAACGGCGGCGCAGGGCCATCGAAGGTCGGCGCGGCCTATCCAATCACCGATCACAGTTTCGACGTCATCGTCGTCGGGGCCGGTGGCGCGGGGCTGCGCGCGACCGTCGGCTGCTCGCAGGCGGGGTTGCGCACGGCCTGCATCAGCAAGGTCTTCCCGACGCGCTCGCACACAGTCGCCGCGCAGGGCGGGGTCGCCGCCTCGCTCGCCAATATGGGGCCAGACAACTGGAAATGGCACATGTACGACACCGTCAAGGGGTCGGACTGGCTCGGCGATCAGGATTCGATCGAATATCTTTGCCGCAACGCGCCCGCCGCCGTGTATGAACTCGAACATTGGGGCGTTCCATTCTCGCGCACGGAGGACGGCCGCATCTATCAGCGCCCGTTCGGCGGCATGACCACCGATTTTGGCAAAGGGCCCCCGGCGCTGCGCACCTGCGCCGCCGCCGACCGCACCGGCCACGCCATGCTGCACACGCTTTATGGGCAGGCGCTGCGCTACAACACCGAATTCTTCATCGAATATTTCGCCATCGACCTCATCATGGAGGATGGGCGCTGCCGCGGCGTCGTCTGCCTCAAGCTCGACGACGGCACGATCCACCGCTTCCGCGCCCAGCTCGTCATCCTCGCCACCGGCGGCTATGGCCGCGCCTTCTTCTCCTGCACCTCGGCGCATACCTGCACCGGCGACGGCAACGGCATGGTGCTGCGCGCCGGATTGCCGCTGCAGGACATGGAGTTCGTGCAGTTCCATCCGACCGGCATCTATGGCGCGGGCTGCCTCATCACCGAGGGCGCGCGCGGCGAGGGCGGCTATCTGACGAACGGCGTCGGCGAGCGCTTCATGGAGCGCTATGCGCCCTCCGTGAAGGATCTCGCGCCGCGCGACATGGTGTCACGCGCCATGACGGTGGAGATCCGCGAAGGCCGCGGCGTCGGCAAGAACAAGGATCACATCTATCTTCACCTCGATCATCTCGACCCCAAGATTTTGCACGAGCGCCTGCCCGGCATCTCCGAGAGCGCCAAGATTTTCGCCGGCGTCGATCTGACCCGCCAGCCGATCCCGGTGCTGCCGACGGTGCATTACAACATGGGCGGCATCCCGACCAATTATCACGGCGAAGTCGTCATCAAGAAGAACGGCGATCCAGACGTCGTCGTCCCGGGCCTCATGGCGCTGGGCGAAGCGGCCTGCGTCTCCGTGCATGGCGCAAACCGGCTCGGCTCCAATTCGCTGATCGATCTCGTCGTGTTCGGACGCGCCGCCGGCATCCGCGCCGCCGAGATCGTCACAGCGGGCGCAAAGCAGCCGGAGCTGCCGGAGGGTTCCGC
>JBKQMI010000020.1:0-2821 GCA_052146775.1 Methylocella sp.
GGGCTGAAGCGGGCGCGTGCGATCGCCCGTTAAGCCTAACGAAAGGTGAATCCCCCCGACGGATCATTTTGCGCTAGCATCTGTCTTGCCCAGCGCGAAGGCGATCGCTGGGTTCTTTTGATCTGAGGCGCGAAACCAGCAACACATTCGCGTTTATAAATGGTATAAAACAATAAGTTATAATTGTATATTAATGCTCTGGTAGAATACAAAACGCTTCAAGAGATTTCAAGGGAATGCGGGATTTGCGCGAGATGCCGTCGGAAAGATCGTCAACATCATTGTTCACAACGCAAAAGCCTGTTTCGTTCGGCGCGAAGCTCGCCGCCTCGGACCAGTTCATGGCCTTTTTCAAGGAAGGCATGGACCTCGTCGGCGCCGCCGCCGCCTATCTCGACGGCGCCGGTCGTGAACAGGCCCAGGCGCTTCCGCGCCCCGCCGCGCTCGCCTATGCGGTGGAGAGCATGCGTCTGACGACGCGGCTGATGCAGATCGCATCCTGGCTGTTGCTCCAGCGCGCCGTCAACGAAGGCGAGCTGACGCGTGCGGAGGCGTCCAGCGAAAAGCGCCGCATCCATCTGTCGCGGCAGGACGCCGTCTCGACCGATGAGCTTTTGCTGGCGCTGCCGCGGCGTCTTTGCGAATTCATCGAAATGTCGCTGCGCCTGCAGGCGCGCATCCGCCATCTCGATGCGTTGATCCACCGCGCCGATGGCGAAATCGCCCGCAAGCCGCCGCCGAGCCCTGTCGAAAGCCAGATCGCGCTGCTACGGGCTGCGTTTCCAGGCGGCTGCTAATATTTTACTTTAAGGCTGCTGCGAGGCTGATCCTGCATCCGGCTGCGGAAAGCTGCGAAGCTCGGCGGCGACTTGAGGATAAAGCGCCGCCAGCGCCTCCGCGTCCCCGAGTTCGACGTCGGCCGGAACCACCCCCGGCCATTCCGTGCTGGCGCCGAGGAACCAGCGCCGCGCGCCGGCGAGGCGGGCGGTATGGAAGGTTGAACCGGGGATCAGTAGCTGCACGCGCTGCCCGGCGCGAAGGTCGGGACCGACGACGACGCGCTCCGCCGCGCCGTTTTCGCGCAGCAGCAGAACCTCGAGCGGATCGCCCAGATAATAATGAT
Source organism: Methylocella sp. (assembly GCA_052146775.1). Taxonomy (GTDB): domain Bacteria; phylum Pseudomonadota; class Alphaproteobacteria; order Rhizobiales; family Beijerinckiaceae; genus Methylocapsa. The sequence continues at coordinate 1,124 of JBKQMI010000020.1, forward strand.
AGAGCTGGTCGTTGCGGATGCGATGCAGCTTTACGGGCGCGGCCGGCGTCACGAGAAAATACAGCGCCGATCCAAGCGGGCGCCCTTCTGCAAAGGGGGCCGGCAGGCCGCTCGGCGCGACGGACAAGGCGCTGCGCCAGGTTTCGCGCACGAAGCCACAGGTCGCATTGGCTTCGAGGCCGAGCAGGGCGCGCACCTCCTCGGCGGTCATTTCGGTCGAGAGGGCCTGGTCGGAGCCCGCGCTCACTTCTTGCCGAAATTCAGTCCGGCGAAACGCGAGTTGAAGCGCGACAGGCGCCCGCCGCGATCAAGCAGCTGCGCCGACCCGCCGGTCCAGGCCGGATGCGTCTTCGGGTCGATGTCGAGATTGAGGGTCGCGCCCTCGAAGCCATAGGTCGAGCGGGTCACGAACTCGGTCCCATCGGTCATGACGACCTTAATCAGATGATATTGCGGATGAATATCGGCTTTCATCGGAAATTCCTGTTAATCCTGCAAGGCTTTGAGCCGGTCGGGCCGGTCAAAAATCGCCTCGAACGCATCAAGGCCGGCGAAAGGTCGATCATGACTGGAAGGACCGCCCTATAGCAAAGGGCCTCGCCCATGACAAGACCACCGGCTGGCGCACGCCCGCGCGGCTTTACTCACGCGCGCCGATTGTGTACCGGGAGACGGCTCCCTACCGCGCCGGGAATCGTTGTTTCAAAAAACGCTTCACGCGCTCGATCTAGTTCCGGATCGAACCGGCCGCGGAGCAAGCGCCGATGCAGGCGCCGAGATTATTTTAAGAGCGAACCAGACTTATGGCGAATGTGGTGGTGGTCGGCGCCCAATGGGGCGACGAGGGCAAGGGCAAGATCGTCGACTGGCTGTCGATCGAGGCCGATATCGTGGTGCGTTTTCAGGGCGGCCACAACGCTGGACATACGCTTGTCATCGGCGATCAGGTCTACAAGCTGGCGCTGCTTCCATCCGGCATCGTGCGGCCGGGCAAGCTTTCGGTGATCGGCAATGGCGTCGTGCTCGATCCGCACCATCTCGTCGATGAGATCCAAAGGATCGGGGCGCAGGGCGTCGCCGTCTCGCCCGAAAATCTGAAGATCGCCGACAATGTCACGCTGATTCTCGCGCTGCACCGCGAACTCGACGCGCATCGCGAGTCCGCCTCGACGGAAGGGCTGAAGATCGGCACGACCAAGCGCGGCATTGGACCCGCTTATGAGGATAAGGTCGGCCGCCGCGCGATCCGGCTCGCCGACCTCGCCGAACCCGAATCGCTTGACGAAAAAATCGGCCGCCTGCTCGCGCATCACGATCCGCTCCGGCGCGGCCTCGGGCTTCAGCCTGTCGCCGCCGCGGCCGTCAGGGCCGAGCTTGAGGGCGTCGCGCCGAAGATTCTGCCCTTCATGGATTCGACCTGGGACCTGCTCGAGGCAGCGCGGCGCGCCGGCAAACGCATCCTGTTCGAGGGCGCGCAGGGCGCGCTGCTCGACGTCGATCACGGCACCTACCCCTTCGTCACCTCATCGAACACCGTCGCCGCCAACGCCGCGACGGGATCGGGCCTCGGCCCCAAAGCGATCGGCTATGTTCTCGGCATCGCCAAGGCCTATTCGACGCGCGTCGGCGGCGGCCCTTTTCCGACCGAACTCAACGACGAGATCGGCGAACGGATCGGCGACAGGGGTCGCGAATTCG
>JBKQMI010000021.1:0-6614 GCA_052146775.1 Methylocella sp.
TATCTCCGACTTCACCGACGAAAGCGTCGCGCGGATCGCGGACCAGGTGGAGAGCTTACGGCGGCCAGGCGATCTGGTCATTGCATCCATTCATTGGGGAGGAAATTGGGGATATGAGATTCCAGAAGAGCAACGACGATTTGCGCGCGCCCTCATCGATCAGGCCAATGTTTCTCTTGTCCACGGCCATTCCTCGCACCACGCGAAAGCCATCGAAATCTACAAGGACCGCCTGATCCTCTACGGATGCGGCGACTTCCTCAACGATTATGAGGGCATTCGCGGCTACGAGGAATTTCGCGGCGATCTCGCTGTGATGTATTTCGCCGGTTTCGAGGCCTTGACCGGACATCTTGCGAGTCTCGAACTCTCGGTGCTTCAAATCCGGCGATTTCAGCTTGTTCCAGCATCGAGAGCCGATGTCGAGTGGATGCGCCGGACGCTCGATCGCGAAAGCTCGGCGTTCGGCGCGCGCGTCAGGCTGACGCCTGATGGGAGCTTGACGCTGCGCTGGCGTGATGCGGTCTGTTGATGGTCTGACATACATCTCGGCGTGTTGCTTGCGGCGAACGCCGACCTCATCATGAATGCGTCGACTCAAAACACAAGGAGATCCGTGAGCGGCTTGTCTTCGTGGAGCCGAGCGATCGCCTCGGCCAGCAGCGGCGCAGCCGACGCGATGGCGAGCTTGTCTCGGACGGGACCCGACGGAAGCCGGAAGGGAGGAACCGTATCGGTCGTGATGATGCGCTCGATGGCCGGATCGGCGAGCGTCTTCTCGGCGCCCGGCATGAAGAGGCCATGCGCGACGCAGGCGATGATCCGCCGCGCGCCGCGATCACGCGCGGCATGAGCCGCGCGTACGAGCGTTCCGCCCGTGCTGATGAGATCGTCGACGATTATGCAAACGGCCCCCGCGACGTCGCCAGCGAAAAGATCGCCGGAGACGACGCCGGCGCTGCGATGCTTTTCAGCGAATGCTTTGCCGACCGGCCGGCCCGTGGACGCCTCCAGCGCTTCGCGGAGCAAGTCGGCCCGCTTGCCGCCCCCAAGGTCCGGCGACACGACACAAAGACGCTCGTCGCGGGCAGCGGCCTTGATCGCCTCGATAAGCACGGGCGCCGCCGTCAGCGCCACGGCGCGACGACGAAAGGCGTTTTCAAAGGCCGTTTCATTATGGACCTCGAGCGTGACGACCGCATCGACGCCCACCGCCTCGAACAGGGCGGCGACATAGCGGGTCGTCACCGGGTCGTTCGGTTTGGTGCGGCGATCCTTCCGTGCGTAACAAAGATAGGGGACCACCGCGGTCACACGGGCCGCGCCGGCGTCCTTCAGGGATCCGATGAAGAACAGGAGACGGCACAGCTTGTCGTTGGCGCTCATATCCGGGCCGCCATGGAGGCTGTGCGCCACATAGACGTCGGCGCCGCAAACCGGATCGAGCGGCCTTATCTTGTGTTCGCCATCCTCGAAGTCGCGCTCCTCGTGCAACGCGAGCGATCGCCCAAGGAGCCGGCTGATCGCTTGGCCAAGCTCTTCGGTTCCCTTCAAGGCGAACAAGCGCAGCCGGTCGCCGGAAACAGGCTGAACATGGGAGGGCGACCAAATGCGAGGTTCCGCCATCAGCCGCGCCTCCGTTCGGCGGGACCAATGCTCGCCTCGCATAAGCTTCAATCTATTGTATCGACATGCCTTGAGCAGCGTCAAGCCGCGCGGCTCCATGCATTGGGACCATGCAAAGTCGGGCGGGCCTAAAAGCGCTTAATACTCAAGTTCTAAGTTCCTTGCGAAGGCGCGGTTCGCCTCCCGCACGGAAGCGCAAGCGATGCGGCACGAGAATTGAATGGCTCCAAACGCCGCGGACAGAGCGGGATGAGGAAATGCGGAACCGCCTTTCCTCCGGCATCCCGCTCTAAACTATCGGAATCGATCACGTTCATGATTTTGGATTGTTTCAGTCCAAAATCATCGTGATCTAAAGGGTTGGGTTCATGTCGCTCGAAATACCGATTGTTTTCAAATACCACGTCTTCGCCTGCTTCACGAAGCGGCCGCCCGGCCATCCGCGCGGGAGCTGCATGGAGAGTGGCGCGCAGCCGCTCTGGGAGCGACTGCAGCAAAAAGTCGAGGCGAAAAAGCTGCCCGACGTCAGCGTAACCGCGTCCGGCTGCCTCGGCTTCTGCCGCGCGGGTCCGCTGATGGTCGTCTACCCCGAGGGAATCTGGTATCACCCCGAAAAGATCGAGGACATCGACGAGATCATCCAGTCGCATTTCGTCGAAGGCAATCCGGTCGAACGTCTGATCATCGTGCCGAAAGTGTGAGCTGCGGGCTCAACGCCGCATCCGTCTTTCGTCCGGATAGGGTGGGAGGGTCAGAACCCGCGCGTCCTCGATCGGCGCGCCCACAGTGAAGTGATAGACGTCCTCGAATTGCATGTCTTCGCCGGCGAGTCCGAGAAGGGCGCGGACCTCGTCGTCGAAGAAGCAGCCGATGCCGGTTCCGGCCAATCCCGAGGCGGTGGCGAAGAGATACAGCGCCTGGCCGATGAGTCCGGCCTCCCAATGAATCCGCCGGTAGGCGAAGGCGCCCTCCGCATCGAGCGTCCGGTCGAAATCGGCGATCATGGCGAGGCTGAAGCAACCCTTGCCGGAAATCGGCTGCAAACAGGCAAGACGCGTGGCCTCCCGCTCGACGGGGCCGGCGCGCAGGCGAAACAGCGGCAGTCCATCGAGATCGATGGGCGTCCAGTCGAAGGCGCCATTTGAGGCGGCGCGCAATCGCGTCGCCTGTTCCGCGTCGCGCTGGAGCGCATACAGCCCCGGCTCCAAATCCTCGACGCGATGCACGAACAGGACGAGCGTCAGGGCGGGAGCCCATGGAAAAGCGGCGAGCAAGGGGGCGGCGCCAGGCATCGTCGCGCGCAGCATGGCGCTGAAAGACGCGAGGGGCAGGATCGCCTGTCCGTCGAAGCGTTGCGCGCTCCGGCGCCGGCGAACGACATCGGCGATGGATGCGCTGTTGATGTGATCTGCTGGCCATGACGCTGACGACCGCGCAAAAGGCTCTGTGCGCTGTTTGCGGCAGAAGCGAACCGCGGAATCGACGAGCGGCCAGCCGTCGTGGTCTTCGCTGAGACGATTGGCGGTTCCGCTCCATTCGCGCGGCGCCTCGATCAGTGCGCGAAGGTCAAGCGCTGCGATCGGCTTCCCGTCGGTCGCGATCCACAACAGAAGGTCGGGATGCTCCCCCTCGCGCCGGTGCGCGGCGTCCGCTCGCGTCAGGCCAAGGAGCGCGGCGATGTCGTCGTCGGATGGCTCGGGCAAGGCGCAAGCGCGCCAGCCGAGCGCCGCCGCCGCCTGAGCGACGGCGCCGATGGCGTGTCCCGCGTCAAGCTGGCAATAGCGGAAGGCGCGTTCGCCATATTTCCAGGCCTCTCGCCAGGGGATTGAACTCAGCGCCAGCGGAAAGCCGCCGGAGGGATGGCGGGGCGCGGCGGGATAAATCGCCCGCTCCTCCAGCGCGTGGGCGAGCGGCGCGTAGTGATAGAGCGCGGTCTTGTCGCCGACGCCGGCGAGCGCGTCGAGGACGAGATAGGCTTCGGTCGGATGCAGATTGCCGCTTGAGGGATTGTTGCGCAACGCCCAGGTCGAGCCTTCAAAATTCTTCCATGCGCTGATCCCGAAGGCGAGCTCCAGAAACAGGCCAAGCGAGTCCTGATCGAGCGCTGCGGGCTGCGTCGCGCCGCCGGGAAAGGGCGTCGCCCCGCCGGCGTCGACCAGCGGCAATGCGATCTGGCGGCTGCCTTCGAACAGACGATAGGGCGAGGGCTGCGACGTCCAGTCGAGAAACGCCGGCCCCAGCGCATAGCGGTTTGGCGCATGTTTGGTCCGCTTGTGATAACCGCGGATATCCCCCGGCAGGCCATCGTCCAGGGGACCCAGCGGGCGATCATCGAGGCGAGAGTTCATTTAGACCTGGATTGGGAGAGAGTCGGACAAAGCTGACATAAAGACAGGACGCAAACAGACATGGCCGGGGGCGAACGCCCGCGCTGCGCCGCCCGGAGCGCCCTCAACGATACCCTTCCTCCGCCAGCACCTGACGCACGGCGGGACGCTCCCGCATGCGTCGATAGTGGGCGAGGCAATGAGGCGGCAGCTCCATCTTGGTCTTGTCGGCCCAGAACTCGACATAGAAGAGCGCCGCATCGGCGATTGAAAACGCGCCCGCGACATAATCCTGGCCAGCGAGTTCGCCGTTGACGACGTCGAAGGCCTCAATGACGATCTCACGCCCGCGGGCCTTGACTGCATCGATGGGGTTCGCCGCCGTGGCGTATCGCTCCGGCGTGAAGATCCGCCGGAAGCCCTCGCCGTGAATATGCTGCGTGCAAAATCGCAGGCTCGCGTCCGCCGCCTCGGCCAGCTGCGGGTCCTGCGGCGACAATCGCCGGCGCGGATAGGCTTCGGCGAGCCATGTCGCAATAGCGACAAAATCGGTCAGCGCCACGCCGTCATCGCGCACCAATGTCGGAATCGTTCCCTGCGGATTGATGGCGAGATATTCCGGCTTCAGGTGGTCGCCCTTGACGAGGTTGACGATGTAAGCCTCGAAAACGAGGCCGATCTCCTCAAGCAGGATATGAATGCCCGTGGAGCAGGAGCCCGGGGTCATATAGAATTTCATGGGCGTTGCGCTCGATGGGCGTGCGGCGGGAATGGCTGGACAAGGCAATTCCGGCGCCATTCATTTCGCGGCGCTTGCGCGCGTCAGGAGACGCCTCGCTCGCCCCTCATAGGCACGCTTCGTGCAATGTCGGGATAAGGGCCTCTCGCGGGCCCGCCGGCGCAGGCTCCGTTCGACACTGGCGTTTTGGGAGCCGCGGCGCCGGCCTTGAAGCGGATGCTTCGAGATCAAGGAAGCGCCGGATCGCTCGGCCAGAATTTGGGCCAGGCCTGGAATGCAGAGGTAAAGGCATGCCATCAGAGAATATCGATGTCTTCGTTATTTGCTCCGCCGATACTGTCGCGCGCGGCCAGGCCAAGGCGTTCATGCTGGCCCGAGTCGATGAAGCCGGCGAGAGCCGTCCCTTTCCGATCTTCATCATGCACACCGCTGCGAACGGCTACCTCGGTTACGTCAACGCCTGTCCCCATAAAGGCAGCCTCCTTAACAGCGCCGCCGGCGGCTTTCTCAGTCAGGACCGGAAATTTCTCGAATGCGGCCTGCATGGCGCAAGATTCGAGATCGACACGGGATTATGCGTCGACGGACCCTGCACGGCCCAAAGCCTGGAGCCGATCGCGATCGTGGTGATCGACGAGGATATCTGCCTCTGCGGCGTCAAACTGGCCGAGGACGACGGAATTCCCGATCCCTTCACTTATGTGGAAGAAGACAATATCCCGGAAGTCCTGATTCAATCAGACTATTAAGCCGGGAAACACCTTGGCAGGCCAAAAGGGGCGACCTCTGTAGACGCCAAGGCCCTAATAAAGAAGGCCCGCGAGCTTTTGGCCAGCGGGACAGGCATTCTCAAGACTGCGAAAATGATTAGCCTTCGAACCGGCACGGTGCACCGGCTGAAGCAATCGATGGCCGACGCAAAATGATTGTCGCGCTTCTGATCGCTATTCTTTTGGGAGCCGGGCGCGGTGGCGCAAAGCCGCACTCGGCGCTCGGCTTCTCAGCCTGAAGTCTCAGTCTACCACGTCGCCCGGGCCTTCCGGATAAAGGGGGCTCGTGCCGAGGCCCTCACGCCCCCCCGTGCCAGAGAGATCAATGATGGCGGCGGGATGGATTTGGGGGTCCCCAACGGAGCGATAGACGCTGACGGACCGATGTTCGTAGAGTCCGTAGTATCGGTTCGCATCAACTCGGCGATGGTCACTTGCCGCCGCGACGGACCCCGCTGCGGCGATTAAGGCTGCAGCGGTAAGAGTGATACGCCGCGCATTAATGGTTGAATAATGCATAAAAGCGCTCATTGCCTTCCTCCACAGGTTCATCTATCACCTATTCTAGGTTTTAACCTAAAATAGGTCTTTGTTGCCTGGCCATAGTGGGGAATAGTCATCGCCATAAATCTTCTATACTAAGTATCAAGTAAGGCAGACGCTAGCTTCAATGATGATCTAAAAAGTCAATACGCCAAAGTGTCGCAATTGTCAATTTTTTTGTCTTAATTTTTTCATATAACTTAAGGGACGACCTCTCAAAAAAGCCGTGTACGGGCCTCCTAAACCGATATTCCCGGATGGGCGCCCCTGTCAGGCCCAGAGTGCCTCCGCCGCGCATGGCGAGCAGACCCGCCGTCAGGTGCTATGTTTGTGACAATATGGCACAAAACCCGAAGGCCGATTTCTGACAATCGCGGTTTGATTGAGGGCGCAATTGCGCCGGCGCGCGAGCGATGTCGCGCATAAGTATTTGATAATTCGTCCGTCTCGCCACTTGTTTCGGCGTGGCTCGAAGCTTGCTCAAAAGAGGGCGAGCCAAGAGGAAGCCAAAAAATGCCTGACGTCCTGTTCGCACCCTTGTTTTCGACCGAGGCGCGACCCCTCGCCATTATTCTGGGGACGAATGAAATTGCGTCTGCGACCGCCGTA
>JBKQMI010000022.1:0-16406 GCA_052146775.1 Methylocella sp.
ACCCGCGGCGCCGTTCCGATCACGCTTTTGCGATAGGCGGGCGCGGCCGCTGCGAAAAGCTCAAAACATGGCATCGAGACGACCGCCGCCCTGATGCCTTCGCCGGCGAGCCGCTCGGACGCCTCGATCGCGAGCGACACTTCGGAACCGGTCGCAAAAAGGGTCACGTCCCGCTCGCCGTCCGGCGCGCGCAGAACGTAGCCGCCCGCGGCGGAAAGATTCTCGGGCGTATGCGCGCGGCGCACGATTGGCAGGTTCTGCCGCGACAGCGCGATGACCGACGGCGATGTCCTGCTGTTCAGCGCAAGCTCCCAGGCTTCCGCGGTCTCGACGGCGTCGGCGGGGCGAAACACGAGGAGGTTCGGAATCGCGCGCAAGGCCGCGAGATGCTCCACCGGCTGATGCGTCGGCCCGTCTTCGCCAAGGCCGATCGAATCATGGGTGAGGATATGAATGACGCGAATGCCCATCAGCGCGGCGAGGCGGATCGCCGGGCGGCTGTAATCGGCGAAAACGAGAAACGTGCCGCCGTAAGGGATGAATCCGCCGTGCAGGGCGACGCCATTCATCGCGGCGGCCATGCCGAATTCGCGAACGCCGTAATGAATGTAGCGACCCGAGAAATCGTCGGGCATCACCGCCTTCATGTCGGCGGCTCTGGTGTTGTTGGATCCCGTGAGATCGGCCGATCCGCCGATGAGATTGGGCTGCGCGGGGCTGAGCTTGTCGAGCAGTTTCTGCGACGAGATGCGGGTCGCCTGCGCCGCGCCGCCGTCGCTCGCGGCTTTCTTGAACGCTTCGATCGCGGCGGCGACGCCCGGCGCGACCGCGCCGCCGATGTCGGCCTCGAAACGCGCCTTCGTCGCTGGGTCGAGGCTGGCGAGGCGCCCCGACCAGAGGGCGTGCGCGCCGGCGGCGCGGCTCGCCGCCTCGGCCCAGGCCTTGCGGACGTTGTCGGGGATTTCAAAAGGCGCATGGGTCCAGCCGAAGAAGCCGCGGGCGCCCGCCACTTCGTCCTTGCCGAGCGCCGCGCCATGCGAGGCGTGCGATCCGGCTTTCGTCGGCGCGCCATATCCGATGGTCGTCTTGCAGGCGATGAGCACCGGCTTTTGCGCCGATTGCGCCGCCTCCAGCGCGGCGGCCACCGCTTCCGAATCGTGTCCGTCGACGCGTGAGGCGGTCCATCCGGCGGCCTCGAACCGGGCCAGTTGATCCACCGAATCAGCGAGCGAGACCTTGCCGTCGATGGTGATGCCGTTATCGTCCCACAGCACGATCAGCTTCGAGAGTTTCAGATGGCCGGCGAGCGCGATCGCCTCGTGGCTGATCCCCTCCATGAGGCAGCCGTCGCCGGCGATGACATAGGTGCGGTGATCGGCGACATCGGCGCCGTAGCGCGCCGCGAGCAATCGTTCGGCGATGGCCATGCCGACGGCGGCGGCGAGGCCCTGACCGAGCGGCCCCGTCGTCGTCTCGACGCCCGGCGTATGACCATATTCGGGATGGCCCGGGGTTCTCGAATCGAGCTGGCGGAAGCGCTCGAGCTCGGTCCGTTCCATGTGCGGATAACCGAGCAGATGGAGCAGCGAGTAGAGCAGCATCGAACCGTGCCCGGCGGAGAGCACGAAGCGGTCGCGGTCAGGCCAGGCGGGATCCGCCGGATCGAATTTCATGAAACGCGTGAACAGGACGGTCGCTGCGTCCGCCATGCCCATCGGCATGCCGGGATGACCGGAATTGGCTTTTTCGACGGCGTCCATCGAGAGCACGCGGATGGCGTTGGCCATCTCGGCGTGCGTCGCGCAGTCAGAAACTTTCGCCAGCACGTTCATCGATTTTCCGTCCCTGGGTCAGCCGCTTTCTCCGCTCGACCAGCTGGAGAATGAGGGGGGTCAGTATCAGTTGCATCGCGAGATCGAGCTTGTTGCCGGGTATGACGATCGAATTGGCGCGCGACATGAAGCTGTCGCGGATCATCGACAGCAGATAAGAGAAATCTATGCCGGCCGGCCGCGCGAAGCGGATGATGACCATCGATTCGTCCGCGGTCGGGATCCAGCGCGCCGTGAACGGGTTCGACGTGTCGACCGTCGGCACGCGCTGGAAGTTGATGTCGGTCTCGGTGAATTGCGGGCAGATATAGCGCGTATAGTCCGGCATGCGGCGCAAAATCGTGTCCATGACCGCTTCGGTCGTATAGCCGCGATCGGCGCGGTCGCGATGGATCTTTTGAATCCATTCGAGGTTGATGACCGGAACCACGCCGATCTTCAGGTCGGCGTGTTTTGCGATATTGACCTTGTCGGTGACGGCCGCGCCATGCAGGCCCTCGTAAAACAGAAGATCGCTATGCGCCTGCAGCGGCCTCCAGTCGGTGAAGGTGCCGGGCGGGCGGCCAAAGAGCCTCGCCTCGGCTTCGTCATGCACATATTGCCGCGTCTTCGCCGCGCCGCGCGCGCTGTAGCTCGCGAATACCGCCTCCAGCTCTTCGAGCAGGTTGGCGGCCGGCCCGAAATGACTGAAATTGTGGTTGCCCTTGGCTTCCTCCTCGGCCATCGCCTTGCGCATTTCCGCGCGATCGTAGCGATGAAAGGCGTCCCCTTCGATATAGTCGGCGTTGATGCCCTCGCGACGGAAAATCTGCTCGAATGTGCGCTTGACGGATGTTGTGCCGGCCCCTGACGAACCCGTGACCGAAATGATCGGATAGCGTGTCGACATGACCTTTTAGCTTCCTTCCCGCGAACGCCGGCTAGCCGCGAATCAAGCCTCTTGCGCCGAACAGGGGCGCGCGTTCGGCGGAAACCTTCGGATCCGAGCGGTAGCGGGCGACAAGCCGAACCGGCTCGGCCGACCCGAAGACGAGAGGCGCGCGCTGGTGGATTGCGGTCGGGACGAGATCGAGAAGCGGCTCGAGGCCATCGGTCGCGACGCCGCCGGCGCGCTCGACGATGAGGGCGATCGGATTGCCCTCATAGAGAAGGCGCAGCCGCCCGTCGGCGTAGCCGGGCCTCTGATCGCCAGGGTAGAGGAAAATCCCGCCGCGCAGAAGGATCCGATAGGCTTCCGCGACGAGGGACGCAACCCAGCGCATATTGTGGTTGCGCTTCATCGGCCCATCGGCGCCGCGCGCGCAATCCTCGATGAAAGAGCGTATCGAAGGCTCCCAATGCCTGTAATTGGAGGCGTTTATCGCATATTCGGCCGACGCCCTCGGGATCGCCCCGACCGTGACCGCATGGTAGAACCGGCCATCGCTGCGATCGAGCGTGAAGATCTCCGCGGGGTTTGCGCCAAGAGCGAAGACGATCGAGGTCTGCGGGCCGTAGACGATGAAGCCGGCGGCGATCTGCGCCCGGCCCGCCTGCAGGAAATGAGTTTCGAGGCCGCCCGCGCTGGGCAACCTTGGAAGCACCGAAAAGATGGTTCCGATCGACACATTGGCGTCGATGTTCGAGGAGCCGTCGAGAGGGTCCATCGAGACGACGACTTCAGCCGTCGGATCGAGAAGCACGGGCTCGGGCAATTCCTCCGACACGACGGCGAACACCGGCGCGCCCCGCAGCGCCTCGACGAACATCTCCTTGGCCAGCACGTCCAGCTCCTTCTGGACGTCGCCGTCGGCGTTGGCGCTATCGCGGCTGGCGCCGAGGCGGCCGTATAATTGGCCAAGACCGATGAGGTCGGACATTTTCACGGCCGCGGAGGCGATCTCGGCCAGCGCCGCCGCCGCGGATTCAAGCTGCGCATTCGCCTTGACGCTCCGGTCGATATAGGCCTGAAGGTCCTGAGCCCCCGAAATCCTCGCCATGTCGACACGTTTCCCTTTTTTGCTTCACGGGTTATCGCTGAACGCCGCCGAAAATAAAAGTGAATATCCTTGAGATTGCAGTAAGAAAAATTTAGGAAAAAGACAATGAGCCAATGCGTCGCCTGACCCTGAAGCATCTCGAGACCATCGTCGCCGTCGCGCAGAGCGGGACGATCGCCGCCGCCGCCGAGAACCTCAACGTAACCGCGGCGGCGCTGACCTCAAGGATCAAGCTTCTCGAGGACGACGTCGGCCTCTCTCTGTTCGATCGCACCGGCGGCCGCCTGCGCCTCACCAACGCCGGCCAGGAGGTGGTCAATGTGGCGACGCGCATCGACCGGACCCTCGCCGAGCTAAGGGCCACGCTTTCCGCGCATAAGGACAAGCATGCCGGCCGCGTGACGATTGGCGTAACCTCCACCGCGCAATATTTCGCGCCCCGATTGATCGCCGCGTTCGCGCGCGGAAACCAGCGCATCGACATTTCCGTCACCGTCGGCAACCGGGCCACAATCGTGTCGGCGGTGCGCGACCAGGCGGTCGATATTGCGCTGATGGGCAGTCCACCGGCGGATTTTCCGGTGACCAGCGAAATATTCGGACCTCACCCCCAGGTCGTCATCGCTCCGCCAGGCCACATTATGGCAAAACGCGTCGCCATAAACAAGACGGAGCTGTCCCACGAGGGCTTCATCATCCGCGAGGAAGGCTCCGGCACGCGAAGGGTGCATGACCTTTTCTTCGACGGGCTGGTCATGCCGCCGCCGCGGGTTCACGTCGAGATCGGCTCGAACGAAACGGTCAAGCAGGCGGTGATGGCCGGCCTTGGCCTGACGCTCATCTCCGCCCACACCATCGAGGCCGAGGTGGCGGAGGGCCGGCTCGCCATTCTCGACGTCGTCGGCCTGCCGATCATGCGCCAATGGTTCGCGGTCCGGCATGGCCAGCGCGAACTCTCGCCCGCGGCGCGAACCATGTGGAATTTCATCGTCTCGGACGGACGCGGCTTCCTGCCCAAGATCGCTCTGCCGAAAGAGTGACAGGCGTTGTTCAGGCGCCGGGCTTGGCGGGCGTCTCTTTGTTCAGCCGCGCCAGCCAGCGCTCCGCCTGCGCCTTGACATTTTCCGGCGCGGTCCCGCCATAGCTGACCCGGCTGCGGACGGATTTTTCGACGCCGAGCACGTCGAACACCTCCGCGGTGACGCCCGGCTCGACGGCCTGCATCTCGGCGAGCGTCAGCTCTTCGAGTCCCTTATCCTGCGCGGCGGCGATTGCGACGAGGCGCCCCGTGACGTGATGGGCCGCGCGGAACGGCAGGCCAAGGGTCTTGACCAGCCAGTCGGCGAGGTCGGTCGCCGTGGCGAAGCCCGCGCCCGCCGCCGCCTTCATGCGCTTCAGATCGGGCGTTAAGTCGGCGACCATGCCGGTCATCGCGGCAAGGCACAGGGACAATGATTGCAGCGCGTCGAAGGCGCCTTCCTTGTCCTCCTGCATGTCCTTCGAATAGGTCAGCGGCAGGCCCTTCATCACGATCAGGAGGGCGGTCAGGGCGCCTATAATGCGGCCGCTTTTCCCCCGCACAAGCTCGGCGGCGTCGGGATTGCGCTTTTGCGGCATGATCGAGGAGCCGGTCGAGAATTTGTCGGAGAGCGCGGCGAATCCGAACTGCGGCGTCGCCCAAAGCACGATCTCCTCGGCGAAACGCGAAAGATGCACGGCGCAGATCGCCGCGGCGCTCAAGCTCTCCAGCACGAAATCGCGGTCGGAGACGCTGTCCAGCGAATTGGCGGTTGGCCGGTCGAAGCCGAGCGCCGCAGCGGTGGCCGCGCGGTCGATCGGAAAGGAGGTGCCGGCCAGCGCCGCCGCGCCGAGCGGGCATTCGTTGAGACGCCCCCTCGCATCCCGGAAACGGGCGCGATCGCGCGCGAACATCTCGACATAGGCGAGCAAATGATGGCCGAAGGTGACGGGCTGCGCCGATTGCATGTGGGTGAAGCCCGGCATGACGCTCGCCGCATGCTCGAGGGCCTTCTCAGCCAGCGCGAGCTGCAAATCGGCGATCTGGCGGTCGAGCCCGTCGATCGCGTCGCGCACCCAGAGGCGGAAATCGAGCGCGACCTGATCGTTGCGCGAGCGCGCCGTGTGCAGGCGTCCGGCCGCCGGGCCGATCAGGGCCGCGAGCCGCGACTCGATATTCATGTGAATGTCTTCGAGCGCGCGCGAAAAAATGAACGCGCCGCTCTCGATTTCGGTTCTGATTGCGGTTAGGCCCTTGGCGATCGCGGCGGCGTCCTCCGCCGTGACGATCCCCGCATCCGCCAGCATCGCGACATGGGCCTTCGAACCCTCTATATCCTGGAGGGCGAGCTTGTAATCGAAGCCGATCGAGGCGTTGATCTCCTCCATGATGGCGTCCGGACCGCTGGCGAACCGGCCGCCCCACATCTTGTTGCTCATTTTAGCGCGCTTCTTTGAAGAAAATGGACTGGAAAGACGACGGCATGGCTCGAAACGAGACGCAAACGCAACCCGGGCGCAACTTCACGCGCCGGCTGTTCATCGCCGCCGGTCTGATCCTCGCGGCGGTCGCCGCCTTCGTCCTTTACGCGATGAAACCGCAGGACGGCAAGGACGTCGCGGCGGACGCCGCCTGTCCCGGCGCGCGCGCCAAGGCGGCTGCGCTGCGCTCGCTCGCGCATGGCGAGGTCGCGGCCTTCAGCGTCGCCGATCAGCCGCGTCCGCTCCCGGCGCTGAAATTTGCCGGCCCAGAAGGCGTCCCGGCGGCCCTCGCCGATTTCAAAGGCCGCACGGTGCTGCTCAACCTGTGGGCGACCTGGTGCGTGCCATGCCGGCAGGAGATGCCGGCCCTCGACCGTCTTGAGGGCTCGCTCGGCGCGCCCGATTTCACCGTCGTCGCGGTGAACATCGATACGGCGAGACTGGACCGGCCCAAAGCCTTCCTGAAAGAAATCGGCGTCACGAACCTCGGCTTCTATGCCGACAGCACAGCCGACATTTTCCAGACGCTGAAAGGCGCCGGCGACGCGCTCGGCCTGCCGACGACCGTGCTCGTCGATAAAAACGGCTGCGCGCTCGGAGTCATGGCGGGACCCGCGCAATGGGACTCGCCGGACGCGATCGCGCTGCTCGCAGCCGCCAGGGGCTGAGCGGTTCCGGTTCTGGAGGCGGCGGAGCCGAAGTTCTGAAAGCGCCGCTCCGCCGCTATCAAGCGAGAGCGCGGCGCGTCAGGCCTTGGCCGGCTGCTTGACTTCGATTCCCTTGCCGCTGAGGAAGCTCGCAAGTTCGCCGCTCTGGAACATCTCACGGACAATGTCGGCGCCGCCGATGAACTCGCCCTTGATGTAGAGCTGCGGGATGGTCGGCCAGTTGGAGAATTCCTTGATGCCCTGGCGGATCTCGTCGCCTTCGAGACAGTTCACCGCCTCATAGGGGACATCGAGATAGGAAAGAATCTGGACGACCTGGCCCGAAAAGCCGCATTGCGGGAAATTCGGCGTGCCTTTCATGAACAAAACCACGTCGTTGCCTTCGACCGTCGACTGAATTACTTCCTTGATGGCCATTTTCTTGATCCTTTCATCTGTTTGCCCGGCAAATCGTCCGGCGAAATCTGGCGCGCCCTATTCGGGCGCCTGTGTGGTGAGCTGCAGGGCGTGCAGCGGGCCGCCCATATGGGCGCCGAGCGCCTTGTAGACGATTTGGTGCTGCTGCAGCTTGGTCTTGCCGACGAATTCGGACGAGATCACGGTCGCGGCCCAGTGGTCCTTGTCGCCCACGAGATCGGTGAGGTCGATCCTGGCGTCAGGAATGCCTTCCTTGATGAGCCGTTCGATTTCGGATGGTTCCATCGCCATTGCGGCCTCTCCTCGATTATCTCAGTCCAGCCGCCCCGGCTAGACGGCGTCGGCCATGTAGTCGGGGAGCCATTCTTCAAAGTTCCCCACAAGATCGCCCAATAATATGGCGGTCTCCCCGCCGAGGGTCAATGTCGGGCCGCCGGTCTCGCCGAGGCGCCGACACGCGATCCCGACGGCTTGAGCCGCAGCAAGGATCGCGCCGGTTTGCTCCGGCGCCGCTGCGACGAGGTAACGCGCCTGATCCTCGCCGAACCAGAAGGCGTGGGCAGGCGCGTCCGCCGGCGCTTCGAGGGCCGCGCCGACGCCGCCGGCGATCGCCATCTCCGCCAGCGCGACCGCGAGGCCGCCGTCAGAAATGTCGTGAACCGTACAAACCTGACCTTCCCTGATCAGCGCGCGTACGAAATCGCCGTTGCGCTTCTCTTCGGCGAGATCGACCGGGGGCGGGGCGCCTTCCTCACGTCCGCAAATCTCGCGCAGGTAAAGCGATTGTCCGAGCCAGCCCCGCGTCGTCCCGACCAGAAGGATATTGTCGCCCGGACGTTTGAACGCAATGGTCGCGCTCCGGCTCACATCGTCGAGGATGCCGACGCCGCCGATCGAGGGCGTCGGCGGGATGGCCCGGCCGCTGCTTTCATTATAGAGCGAGACATTGCCCGACACGATCGGGAAGTCGAGCGCGCGGCAAGCTTCGCCGATTCCCTCAAGGCAACCGACGAGCTGGCCCATGATTTCGGGCTTCTCCGGATTGCCGAAGTTGAGGTTGTCCGTCACCGCGCGGGGCAGGGCGCCGACGGCGGTGAGGTTTCGCCACGCTTCCGCCACCGCCTGCTTGCCGCCCTCTTTCGGGTCGGCCTCGCAATAGCGCGGCGTCACATCGGTCGTCAGCGCCAATCCCTTGGGACCGTCGCCGAGCCGGATCACCGCCGCGTCGCCGCCCGGCGTCTCAACGCTATTGCCGAGAATGAGCGTGTCATATTGTTCATAAATCCAGCGCTTCGAGCAAAGGTCCGGCGTCCCGATGAGGAGGAGCAGCGCTTCGGCGTTGGAGATCGGCGCCTGCGCATCCGCGGGGTCGACGCGCTCCCGCGCGGGCGTTGCGACGTGGGGCCGATCGTAGAGCGGCGCGGCGTCGCCGAGTTCTTTGATCGGCAGGTCGGCTTTGATCTCGCCTTTGTGCCTGACGACGAAGCGGAGCGTGTCGGTGGTCTTGCCGATGACCGCGAAATCGAGGCCCCATTTGACGAAGGCCGCCTTCGCCTGCGCCTCTTTTGCGGGATCAAGCACCATCAGCATGCGCTCCTGGCTTTCCGAGAGCAGCATTTCATAGGCGCTCATGCCGGTCTCGCGGCAGGGTAGGGCGTCGAGATCGAGTTCGACGCCGAGATCGCCCTTGGCGCCCATCTCGACCGCCGAGGAGGTAAGACCCGCCGCGCCCATGTCCTGGATGGCGATGACGGCGCCGGTGCGCATCAGTTCGAGGCAGGCCTCTAACAGCAGCTTTTCGGTGAACGGATCGCCGACCTGCACAGTCGGGCGTTTGGCCTCCGCGTCCGCCTCGAAAGTGGCCGAGGCCATGGTCGCGCCATGAATGCCGTCGCGCCCCGTTTTCGAGCCGAGATAGACGATCGGATTGCCGATTCCGGTCGCCTTCGCGTAGAAGATTTCATCCGCGCGGGCGATGCCGACCGCCATGGCGTTGACGAGGATATTGCCGTCGTAGCCAGTGTGAAAGGCGGTCGAGCCGCCGACCGTCGGCACGCCGAAACTATTGCCATAGGCGCCGATGCCGGCGACGACGCCCGCGACGAGATGACGCGTCTTCGGATGCTCCGGCGCGCCGAAACGCAACAGATCAAGGCAGGCGACCGGGCGCGCGCCCATGGTGAAGACGTCGCGCAATATGCCGCCGACGCCGGTCGCCGCCCCCTGAAACGGCTCGATATAGGACGGGTGGTTGTGGCTCTCCATCTTGAAGACGCAGGCTTCGCCCCCGCCGATGTCGATGACGCCTGCGTTTTCGCCCGGTCCCTGGATCACCCAGGGCGCCTTGGTCGGCAGGCCGCGCAGATGCAGCCGCGAGGATTTATAGGAGCAATGCTCGTTCCACATCGCCGAGAAGATTCCGAGCTCCGTGAAGGTCGGAGCGCGGCCGATGAGCGCGAGGATGCGCTCATATTCGTCCGGCTTCAGGCCATGCGCGGCGACGAGTTCGGGTGTGATTTCGGGTTCTTCGCGGCCTTCGTGTGCAACGGTCACGAAATAACCCCGACAGACCGGGCGAAAATTCTGCTTGAATAGGCGGAGGAGAGTACAAGGCGTTGCACGACCGCCCACGCGGACGCACGCAGCCCTTCAGCCACGAAGATGAGAGGCGACACGATTAGGGCAGCCAATCCCGTCAGCAGCGATGCGACGGGGTATCGCAGCAAGGATAGCCGAAACGACAAATCAGCCAAAAGCTGATATCGCTCGTCGGTCCATATTGGGGAGCTGCGCGGGGGCCGAGGTGTAAACTCAAGCCCGAGCTTAAGCCCAAGTTGAGCGGCCTGAAACTCTGCCTTTGACGATGCCCGCCAAGCCACCTCCTCAACGCTCTCGCTCTCGTCATCCTTCGCGAAAATACCGAACGGATGCGCGAAGGCGAAAGCAACGCCCCCAGCGAGCACGAATATGGGCATGAGGATCTGGAGCGGCTCGCCTTTGGCGTTCTCGATTGTGCGGTCGATCAAGGTGTGTTCGGCGTCACCGTAGCGTTCGTCCAGCTTAAGTTGTGCTGACAACTCTCTGACGCGCCTCCAGAGTGGCCGGCTGAAAAGGGTGGCGATCAGCTTGAGGACGGGCCACCCTAACAGGACCGCCGTAGCTAGGATCAGAGGAAGAGGCATCATCGATCTGGTTCCTGCAAGAGATCATAGACCGCATAGAGTACGGCCGAAGCCACGAGGATCGTGGCCGACAGCGGCCGGTGATGCTCGGTCCATGATAGCACCTGCGTGTCATATCCGAATAACCACGAATATGCTCTGCAGGCGGCAATAGTCGCCACGCTGAATGCCATGAATCGTTTCAGGAATCCCCAAAACCATCGGCCAGCCTGAAAGTTCTTGGACAATATAGGACATCCGGGCGACGGTTTGAAGGTGAGGGCGCATTACGCCGTCGCGGCGGCGAGGCTTGCGAACAGCCCCCGGCCATCGATCCCGCCAACCAGCGGATCGATCAGATTTTCCGGATGCGGCATCAGCCCCAGAACATTGAAGCGCTCGGAATAGATTCCCGCGATGGCGTTGGTCGAGCCGTTGGGATTGGCGCTTTTGGCGAGCTTGCCGTGCGTGTCGCAATAGCGGAACGCGACGCGGCCCTCGCCCTCAAGACGCGCGATCGTCTCGGCGTCGGCGGTGTAATTGCCTTCGCCATGCGCGATGGCGACCTTGATCGCCTGGCCCTGGCTATATTGCGAGGCGAAGGACGTATCGCTGCGCTCGACGCGCACATGCTGCATGCGGCAGATGAAGCGCAGCTTCGCGTTGCGCATCAGCACGCCGGGCAGAAGCCCGAATTCGACGAGAATCTGAAAGCCGTTGCAAATGCCAAGCACAAGGCCGCCGCGCTCCGCATGGGCGCGCACCGCCGCCATGACCGGCGCATGGGCGGCGATGGCCCCGCAGCGCAGATAATCGCCATAGGAGAACCCGCCCGGCAACACGACGAGATCGGTTCGAGCCGGCAATTCGCTCTCGCCGTGCCAGACGATCTTCGGCGCGCCATGCGACGAAAGAGCGCGGGCGACGTCGCCTTCGCGGTTGGAGCCGGGAAACAGAATAACCGCGGCGTTCATGCAGTCCTTGAACTCCTGAGAAGATTGCGTTGCGAACGATGTTTCCGCGCGAACCGGCTGGAAGCGTTTAAGACACGTCCACTTGAAAATCCTCGACGACCTGATTGGCCAGAAGCTTTTCGCAGGCTTCGCGCAGCAGCGCTTCAGCCGCGCCGCGATCGGCGGCGTCGAGTTCGACGTCGAAGATCTTGCCCTGCCGTACGCTTTTGATTCCATTGACGTGGAGCGACTTCAGCGCGCCCTCGATGGCTTTGCCCTGCGGATCGAGGATGCCGCTTCTGAGCGTGACGACGATCCGGCCTTTCATCGCGACTTCATCCTCTCGCCTGTCCAGTCGATGGGCCGCGGCGCACGAAGATCTCTGAAACGAAACAAAATTTATGAAACGAAAACGGAGGCCGAAGCCTCCGCAGCGTTGGATTTGCGGCTCGTTGCAAATCCGGCTCTTCCATTTCGCCTGCGGCGCTTCG
Organism: Methylocella sp.; assembly: GCA_052146775.1. GTDB lineage: Bacteria > Pseudomonadota > Alphaproteobacteria > Rhizobiales > Beijerinckiaceae > Methylocapsa. The sequence goes on from JBKQMI010000022.1 coordinate 12,001, forward strand.
GCGCCTTCGGCGACCTCAGCGAACGAGTTTCGGCCCGCTCGCCCGAGGCTGCTCATTCTCCTGCAGAATCCCAAGCCGGCGCGCGACTTCCGTATAGGCCTCGACGACGCCGCCAAGATCGCGGCGGAACCGGTCCTTGTCGAGCTTGTCGTTGGACTTGATGTCCCACAACCGGCAGGAGTCCGGCGAAATCTCGTCGGCGACGGCGATGCGCATCATGTCGCCCTCCCAGAGCCGGCCGCACTCCATCTTGAAATCGACGAGACGGATGCCGACGCCGAGGAAGAGGCCGGTGAGGAAATCATTGACGCGGATGGCGAGCGCCATGATGTCGTCGATCTCCTGCGGACTGGCCCAGCCGAAGGCGGTGATGTGTTCTTCCGAGACCATCGGGTCGTTCAGCTCATCGTTCTTGTAATAGAATTCGATGATCGAACGCGGCAGCTGGGTGCCTTCCTCGATGCCGAGGCGCGTCGAGAGCGAGCCGGCCGCGACATTGCGCACGACCACCTCGAGCGGCACGATCTCAAGTTCGCGAATCAGCTGTTCGCGCATGTTGAGCCGCCGGATGAAATGCGTCGGCACGCCGATATCGTTGAGGTTCTGGAAGATGAACTCGGAGATTCGGTTGTTCAGGACTCCTTTGCCGTCAATGACCTCGTGCTTCTTGGCGTTAAAAGCGGTTGCGTCGTCCTTGAAGTGCTGGATGAGCGTACCAGGCTCGGGGCCCTCGTAAAGGACCTTGGCCTTGCCTTCGTAAATGCGCCGGCGGCGATTCATTGGGATTAACCGTGGCTTGAGAGGATCCATTGGCGGCCGTGGCTCCTGTAAACGTCCTTGGCCGAGGTCCAGACAGACAAAGCGCGCTGTTCAGCCGCGGACGAAGTGAATTCGGGTCGAGTCAAGCCGCGGCTCTCACAAGGTCTTACACGCTTTTGGCTCCGGGAGACAACCCGGGCGGCAACACCCCGCGACCAGCGGCATTCCACTTTAAGTGTGACTCAAAGCTTTGAGAAGGCGCTGAAAATCCCATCCTCCAGAGTTGTCCGACCCCTGCCTTCTAGCAGACATCAAAGGCCGGATACAGAAAAAGAAATCTCGGCCCGAATCCTGAAAGTCCGGGTTTCGCCAGTGTGCCTCGTCGACCATGGCGTTTTCAAGAATACGTGCTAAATATGCACCCGCATGGCGAAAATCGAGAGCGCCGCGATACGGGAAAATCTGATGACCACTTTCGACAAACGCGAACAGGCTTTTGAAACCGGGCTTGTCCACGATGCGGAGATCAAATTCAAGGCCATCGCCCGCCGCGATAAATGGTTTGGGCTGTGGGCCGCGGAAAAGCTCGGCAAGACCGGAGCCGACGCCGAAGCTTACGCAAGCGCACTCGTCCGGGCCGATATCGTCGGGACCGGCGGCGACGAAGTTCTCGCGAAAGTGCGCGCCGACTTCGACGCGGCCGGGATCGCGCAGACCGATCCCCAACTTCGGCGCAAGCTCAGCGATTTGCTCTCGGAGGCCCTGGCCGCGGTCAAGGCGGGCTAGCGCGCTTTCCGACCGAATGGACCATTCGGTCGACAAGAAATCGCTCCAGATTCAAAAGCTTGAGCATATTCTTGTCGATCAGATTGATTCAATCTGATCGGAATATGCTCTAGCGCCGCCAAGACTGCCGCGGCCAAGACTGCTGCGGCGAGGTTGGCGCAACTGCGTCCGCTAAGGGATTGTTAGGGCGTGCGGGGCGATGACGGGCGCATGACTGGTCCGTTGTCTCGCAACGCCGCACACGCGCCCCGCGCGCCCTCAGAAGTCGCGCCGACTTTCCCGCATGCCGACGCCGAACTCGCCGCCTTGGCCACGGCCTGGTTCGAGCATCTGGCGGGCGAACGCCGCCTGGCGGCCTTGACGCTCGAAGCCTACGTCCGCGACCTGCGCCAGTTCCTCGCCTTCGCCTCCGTTCATTTCGGCGCGCGGGCGACAGTCGCGACCGTTTGCGGCCTTTCATCCGCGGATTTGCGCGCTTTTCTCGCCTCGCGCCGCGAAACGGGCGTCGGCAGCCGCTCCCTGCTGCGCCAGCTTGCCGGCCTTCGCTCTTTTACGCGATACCTTGAGCGGAGCGGCAATCCGCAAAGCGCGGCCTTCGCCGCCGTGCGCGCGCCCAAGGCGCCCCGCCGGCTGCCGAAACCCCTGACCGCCGCGTCCGCCCGCGCGGTCGCCGGCGTCGAGGCGCGGGCCGGAGACAACCGCGAGCCCTGGATTCTGGCGCGCGACGCCGCCGTTCTCGGCCTTCTTTATGGCGCGGGGCTGCGCATCTCCGAAGCTCTGGCGATCCAGCGCTCCGAAGCGCCGGTCGGGGAGAGGGACGCCCTACGGGTCGTCGGCAAGGGAAGCAAGACCCGCGAGGTGCCGGTCATCGCCCCAGTGCGGCGCGGCATCGAGGCCTATCTCGCCTTGTGCCCCTATACGCTGCCGCCGGAGCGGCATTTGTTCGTCGGGGCGCGGGGCGGCCCGCTTTCGCCCCGCATCATTCAGCTCGCCGTCGAGAGGCTGCGCGGCGCGCTCGGGCTGCCGGACAGCGCGACGCCGCATGCGCTGCGCCATTCCTTCGCCACCCATCTGCTCGGGCGCGGCGGCGACCTGCGCACGATCCAGGAGCTGCTCGGCCACGCCTCGCTCTCGACGACGCAGATCTATACCGCCGTCGATTCGAGCCGGCTCATCGAGGCCTATCGCTCGGCGCATCCGCGCGGGCGGTAATTCCGGCCAACCCTCTTGAGCCGCCGCAAAGCCGTTTTTGCGCAAACACTCGAAGCCTATCTTCCGAGCGATTCCCCCCAATCACGCAGCGCTTCGATGACCGGCCAGGCGCTTCGACCGTTCTCCGTCAAGCTGTATTCCACCTTGGGGGGAATCTCCGGGTGGACCGTCCGTCGCACCAGGCCGCGATCTTCGAGAAAACGCAACCGTTCGGTCAATGTCTTGGGACTGACTCCATGCAAGCTCGCGCGCAATTCGCCGAAGCGACGCGTGCCTCGGAAAAGCTCCCGCAGGATCAACAAAGTCCATTTGCCGTCGAGGACGTCCACCGCCCTCTCGATCGGGCACCCAGGCTCTCCCATTCCGCTTCTCCGAAGGGTTCATATCCCCTTATAGTTCATCTTAGAAACTAAATATGAAAAATGTAATTACTTTAAATAGTGCACTGTATCAAGTACATTGGCGGCCAATTCGAACCAGGGAAAGCTGCTTCAATATCAAACGCGCGCGGCGCGTCGCTTCTGACGCGGGGAACCATCACTCTTATCGCCGGCGTCCAGATCGCTCTCGGTCTCATCTTGCTACTGAGCCCGGGCCAATTCGCCACGCTTCTCGGGCTGCCTCCCGCTCCCGCATGGACCGATTGGATGTTCGCCATGCTTGGCGCCCGCGCGCTCGGCTTCGCTTACGGGATGATCGTCGCGTTACGCGACATTCGCCGCAATGCCTCCTGGCTCGCCGCCATGATCATCGTCCAGGCTCTCGACTGGATCGCGACGATCCTCGCCGTGCTCGCCGGCAAGGTGACTCTCCTTCAGGTCTCGACGGCGTCGTTTCTCCCCCTCCTGTTCATCGCAGCGCTCGCCGCCGAACTCTTGCGGCAGCGGCGGTTCGAGCCGCGTCCGGAGGTCAAATGACGGCGACCGCCCGCCTGTTCTCGTGGCTGCAGGACGCGGAGTTTTATCGCGACATGCATCTTGCCGCGGCGGACATGCTGGCGGACGGCGACCGGGGCGCCTGGCTGGATGTCGGCTGCGGGCCGGGCGTTCTGACGCGCATCGCGGCGGACAAGGGCTATGCCGCGCGAGGAATCGACCGTGACCCAAACATGGTCGAGGCCGCTCGGCGGCTCGCTGACGAGCGTAATAGTCCTGCAAAATTCGAGGTCTCCGACGCAGAGACGGAGAGCGGTCGTAACAAACGCTATGACGTCGTTTCGGCCTCCTCGCTGCTGGTCGTCCTGTCGGACCCGGCGGCGGCGCTAAGGCGGTTGATCGCTCTCGCCAAGTCCGGAGGATCGGTGCTGATTATCGAGGCCGCTCGCGAAATGACGCGCAGGCGCGCCTTCTCGGCGGTTTGTTCGGGCGGCCTCGGTCGCCGCGCTTACATGCTGCAAGTCTGGGCGACGTTCCGCGCGGGACGCACGCTTCAAGACGCGGTTTTCGATCAGGCGGCGCTGCGCGTGACCCATCGCCCTCTTTTGGACGGGCTCGCGCGTGCGAGCATCATCAGGCGCGCCCGCTAGCGAGCGCGCGCCTTCCCTTCATGGCTCCCGCCTGCTATCTCGCTGGCATGACCACCCATCCCATCAGCAACATCCGCAACTTCTCCATCGTCGCGCATATCGACCAGGGCAAATCGACGCTCGC
>JBKQMI010000023.1:0-2765 GCA_052146775.1 Methylocella sp.
TGCACTTCGCCGATCTTATGCGATTTGCCGGAATAATAGAGGATGCGCTCCGTCGTCGTCGTCTTGCCCGCATCGATGTGGGCCATGATGCCGAAGTTTCGGTAGTCCTCGATTTTATGGCTGCGCGACATAATGCGATCCCTTCAAGCGCGAAACGCTCAAAAACTCTCTACCAGCGATAATGCGAGAAGGCGCGGTTGGCTTCCGCCATCCGGTGCGTGTCTTCGCGCTTCTTGACCGCGTTGCCGCGATTGTTGGCCGCGTCCATCAGCTCCGCGGACAGACGGTCGACCATCGTTTTATCGTTGCGTCCCCGCGCGGCCGTGATGATCCAGCGAATGGCCAGCGCCTGACGGCGCTCCATGCGGACCTCGACCGGAACCTGATAGGTCGCGCCGCCGACCCGGCGTGAGCGGACCTCGATCGCGGGCGCGACATTCTCCAGCGCCTGCTTGAAGACGACGAGCGGTTCGCCGCGGGTCTTCTGCTCGATGATGTCGAATGCGTCGTAGACGATCGTCTCGGCGATCGACTTCTTGCCGTCATACATGATCGAGTTCATGAACTTCGTGAGGATGACATCCCCGAATTTCGCGTCCGGGATGACTTCCCGCTTTTCGGCGCTGTGGCGGCGAGACATGTCGTTAGGCTCCGTCCAACTTCACTACATAAATGGGGCCAAGACGCCTCGGCCGACCGTTGAATTCCTTGCGCGGCAGCGCCCGGATGGCGCGGCTTACTTCGGCCGCTTCGCGCCATATTTCGAGCGGCGCTGCTTGCGGTTCTTGACGCCCTGCGTATCGAGCACGCCGCGCAGGATGTGGTAGCGCACGCCGGGCAGATCCTTGACGCGGCCGCCGCGGATCATCACCACCGAATGCTCCTGCAGATTATGGCCCTCGCCCGGGATATAGCCGATCACTTCGAAACCATTGGTCAGCCGAACCTTGGCGACTTTCCGCAACGCCGAATTGGGCTTCTTCGGCGTCGTCGTATAAACGCGCGTGCAGACGCCGCGCTTCTGCGGGGAGGCGCCGAGATGGCGGGCCTTCTCGCGATAAGTCTTTTCCTGTCGCGGCTTGCGGATCAACTGACTGATCGTCGGCATGCTTCGTCTTTCCAAACAATTATGGGCCGGAGCGCAAATGCTCCCGCCTGAACGCGATCTCGCCGGAGTTCCCGCTCCGCGCGCCAGCCGGCGTGCAAAAACGCGAAAAGATCAGCGCCAATAGCCACGTGGGGCTTTCGGCGCTGGGTTCACGCAGAGGACCACGGCTAGCCATGGTCGTGCCTCTCGACGATTCAGGGCAACTCCGGAATTCTCCGGGCCCCGAATCTTAGTGTGACATTGCAGTCGCTTGATCCGACAGCGTTTAGGTTTCAATGGGTTCAGGACGAGTCGCCCCGAAACTTCAAAAACCTACTGCCTGCCTGAGGTGGGCGGAACTTAGTGAGGTCGGACTCCTGCGTCAACCCCTTTTGGAAGGAAATTCATCTTCGCGTCATCAGCGCGTTTTCTCGATGCGCTTGACCCCGCCCATATACGGGAGCAGCGCCTCCGGAACAGTGATGGAGCCGTCTTCATTCTGGTAATTCTCCAGAACCGCGACGAGCGCGCGGCCCACGGCGACGCCCGAGCCGTTCAACGTATGCACGAATCGCGTGTTTTTCGCCCCCTCAGGGCGATAGCGCGCGTTCATGCGGCGGGCCTGGAAGTCGCCGCAGACGGAGACGGAGGAAATCTCGCGATAGCGGTCCTGCCCCGGCAGCCAGACCTCGATGTCATAGGTTTTCTGCGAGGCGAATCCCATGTCGCCGGTGCAGAGCGTCACCACGCGATAGGCCAGTCCCAGCCTTTTGAGCACTTCCTCGGCGCAGCCAAGCATGCGCTCGTGCTCGGCGAGAGAGTTTTCGGGCGTCGTGATCGAGACCAACTCCACCTTGGTGAACTGATGCTGGCGAATCATCCCGCGCGTATCGCGCCCGGCCGACCCCGCCTCGGCGCGAAAGCATGGCGTGCAGGCGGTGACGCGGATCGGAAGCTCTTTTTCGTCGAGGATCGATTCGCGGACGAGATTTGTGAGGGGCACCTCGGCGGTGGGGATGAGCCACAAATAATCGCGATCATCGATGATGAATTTCTGAAGAGCCTTCATGTAGGGGCCGGACGACTCTTCAGCTTCCGCAATAATGGATTGATACTCTTCAGCAGGTATCATTCGGGTCGCAAGGAACTGATCCTCGAGGAATTTCGGCAGTTGCGCAGTGCCGAACATCGCGTCGTCCTTCACGAGGATCGGTGGGTTGACCTCCGTGTACCCATGCTCGCCCGTATGCAGATCGAGCATGAACGCCCCAAGCGCCCGTTCCAGCCGCGCCAGCGGCCCCTTGTTCACGACGAAGCGGGCGCCGGAGAGTTTCGTCGCTGTCTCGAAGTCCATGAGGCCCAGCGCCTCGCCCAGCTCGAAATGCTCTTTCGGCTTGAACGCAAATTTGGGCTTTTCGCCGAAAGCATGGTGCTCTGGATTGTCGTTTTCATCCTTGCCGAAAGGAACATCCGCCAGCGGCAGGTTGGGGATTTCGAATAGCTCCCTGTCGAGCGCGGCGGTGGCCTCGCGCTCCTCCGCCTCGAAACCGGCAAGCCGTCCCTTCAGCTCAGCCACCTCGGCCTTCAACGCCTCGGCGCGGGCCGCATCCTTAGCCCCCAGAGCTTGACCGATCTCCTTCGAGGCGGCATTGCGGCGCTCTTGCGCGGCCTGCGAGGC
>JBKQMI010000024.1:0-23072 GCA_052146775.1 Methylocella sp.
AATTTATGTGGGATTTATTCCTTATGACTGGCACAGATATTCGCGAAACGGTATCTCGGATTGGATTTGGGGATTTCATGGATGTGCAGTTGAGGCTCACCATCGCCGATTTATTTCCGAAGTCCTCCCGCTGCGGTCTTTACGCGATGCATTTTGCCAACGGAGAGGGCTATATTGGACGGACCATTAATATAGTGCAGCGCTTCCACGGACATCGAGGCAATCACGACGATATCGTCGCACTCTCCTTTCGGCCGCTCCCGGCGAGGGATCAAGATCGCGAAGAACGCGCAGCCATTGCCGCTTGCGAGGCAAGCGGCGTTCATCTGCGGAACATCCAGTTTGCCTCTTTCATGACGAGTGAGAGTAACGATCTCGATTTGATTCTCCCCTTGGAGGAACAAAATGCTTGGCTCCAAGACAGTGCAGCGCATTGCCGGTCGACTGAGCGGCCAGATGATGCTGACTTGCGCCGGAGATACCGGTCACGATTCTAAAGGCTCGCAAACTCAGACCGCTGGCCTGCGTTGCGCCAAATTTTGCAACATTATGTCCAGAACTGCATACCGGTGCCGACACGAACCGAGATGTCCTTTTGGTCCGCATCCTGCTTCCCGCAAACGTCACATTCGGCATTATTTTTCGGAAGAATTAACGTTAATTGGCAGGAGGTGCTTGGAGCTTTCATCGAGGAGAACAAACTGACCTGCGCGTTTCAAGTTCGCCGGTCTATCATTGATAAGAAGCATCAACCTTGGCCAGCAACGGTTCGATTTGCGAATTTTGCTTACGCGGCGGGCGGCGCAGATCAAATCCGTCTAATTGTCCAAGAAACGCGGCCGGGAGATATATTGGAAGTTATTCGCGATCCTATATTTCGCGGTGCAGCCAAAGACTTTAATCTCAATTTTATGCGCAAAGGCGCTACAAATTTCGCTCGCCACCATTGCTTCGATCTCGCTGACGCGATCCTGAGCGAGCCAAGCGCTGCCGCTTCGAGCAGCACATTCAAACCAAAGCAGGTGCGCCCTCCGAAAATGATCCCTATACGCCCTCACCCCCGCCCGCGATAGGGCGGCACGCCCTGATCGGGCAGCCAGAGCCCGGCTGGCGGCTCGCCGGTCGACCAGAATACGTCGATTGGGATTCCGCCGCGCGGATACCAATAGCCGCCGATCCTGAGCCAGCGCGGCTCCAAGGCGCCGACGAGATCCTTGCCGATGCGCAGGGTGCAATCCTCGTGAAAGGCGCCGTGATTGCGAAACGACGTGAGGTAAAGCTTCAATGACTTTGATTCAACGAGCCATTGTCCAGGCACGTAGTCGATCACCAGCAGTGCAAAATCGGGCTGGCCCGTGACCGGACAGAGCGAGGTGAATTCGGGCGCGGTGAAGCGGGCGAGGTAATTTGCGTCCTCATGCGGATTGGGGACGCGCTCGAGGATCGCCTCTTCGGGCGAAGCGGGCGCCTTGACGCCGCGCCCAAGCAGGCTTGCGCCCGTATGCGTTTTCACCATGCGAAGCCTCTAGAGCGCTTTCCGACCGAATGGATCATTCGGTCGACAAGAAATCGCTCCAGATTCAAAAGCTTGAGCATATTCTTGTCGATCAGATTGATTCAATCTGATCAGAATATGCTCTAGGCCGGAGCGAACAAAAGATCAATCGCCGATGGGCGCCCTCAGCGCGACGCCATTCTCCGCCATTTCGCCTCGATGCGCCGGGTCAGCGCCGCGATGCGGCGCTCCTCGGCGGCCCAGAACGCCCGGCTCACCGCCGCCGTCCGGATCCGCGGCAGGCGGATTCGCGCCATTCGCGCACCCGCCGCGCGTGGGGCGGCCAATCGCGCTCCTGCCATAATCGGGTCGCCAATAGCCGGCACGGACACCGCCGCCGCGAAGGGCGAGCCGACGGCGGAAAGATGGGTTCGCGCCCGCCCGCAATAGGTCGCGGACAGCGCCGACATCTGCTCTTCGCCATGGCCGGCGCGGTATTTCATCAGGGCGCGGCAGACGTCCCCATTGGCGAGGCGCCAAGCCTCGGCGAGATAGGCGACGCCGTAATGAACATTGACTTCGGGCCGCGCGAGTTCGGCCGCGTCGCCGCCAAAGCCCAGCATGGCGGCGGTCTCGGGCCGCACCTGCATCAGGCCGATTTCGCCGACAGTGCCGATGACGGTCGGATCGTAACCGCTTTCGATCGCCATGACGGCGTCGGCGATGTCGAAGGGCAGGCCGGTCTTCGCGGCCTCGCTCCGCAGAAGCGCGCGAAACTGGCTCCGCGGACTCGACGGATCATCGGCGGCGCCCGCCTTTTTGGCCGCCTCATCCCCCGATTTGTCCGTGCCGGCTGCATTTTGCGGCTGCGGCCCACCCAAATTGGCGGGCCGGGCGACGGGCAAGGGCGCAGCCTCCACCGGCGCGCGGTCGTCGCCCCAAGCGGGCGCGCCAAGCGCCGCGCAGAGCGCGCCGATGGCTGCGAAAGCGATTTTGCCTGTCGACACTTGGCCCTCTGTACCGAAACTGCGTCCAGGAGACCGCTATCTTAGCCTAAAAGGATTAAGGGGAACCGTCGCATTCTGATCCGCGACGGGAAATATCGAGCGGTGCGGAGATCCGATATATAAAAATATTAGCTGGAGGCTTAAAAAAAATGCAAGCACAGTTCCACGCCGGGGCCTTTTGTCCCGCAGAGCTTCGTCGTAAAAGCCTAGCGAACTCTCCCCAATAGAGACAATGCCAAGAGGAACCGCCATGACCGCGATCATCGACATTGCCGCCCGTGAGATCTTGGATAGCCGCGGCAATCCAACCGTCGAGGTCGACGTGACATTGGAGGACGGCTCGCACGGCCGCGCCGCGGTGCCGTCCGGCGCCTCGACTGGCGCCCATGAAGCCGTCGAATTGCGTGATGGCGACAAGGCGCGCTTCGGCGGCAAGGGCGTGCTCAAGGCGGTCGAGAGCGTCAACCGCGACATTTTCGAGGCTCTGAGCGGCCTCGACGCCGAGGATCAGGGCAAGATCGACAAGATCATGATTGATCTCGATGGCACGCCGAACAAGGCGAAGCTCGGCGCCAACGCCATTCTCGGCGTCTCGCTCGCCGTCGCCAAGGCCGCCGCCGACGCCTCCGCGCTGCCGCTCTACCGCTATATCGGCGGCGTCAGCGCGCATGTGCTGCCGGTGCCGATGATGAATATCATCAACGGCGGCGCGCATGCCGACAACCCGATCGACTTTCAGGAGTTCATGATCCTGCCGGTCGGCGCGCCCTCCATAAGGGAAGCGGTGCGCTGGGGCTCCGAAGTGTTTCAGGTCCTGAAGAGCGCCCTGAAGAAGGCGGGACACAACACCAATGTCGGCGATGAGGGCGGCTTCGCGCCCAATCTTCCGTCGGCCGAGGCCGCGCTCGACTTCATCCTGCAGGCCGTCGAAAGCGCCGGCTTCAAGCCGGGGACCGACATCGTGCTCGGCCTCGATTGCGCCGCCACCGAGTTCTTCAAGGGTGGCGCCTATGTCTATTCGGGCGAAGGCGTCACCCGTTCGCCGCAAGAGCAGGCGCAATATCTCGCCAAGCTCGCGAGCGCCTATCCGATCGCAACCATCGAGGACGGCAATTCGGAGGACGATTGGGCGGGATGGAAGGCTGCGACCGATCTTCTCGGCGGCAAAATCCAGCTCGTCGGCGACGATCTCTTCGTCACCAATGTCGAGCGCCTCTCGGAAGGCATCAAGAAGGGCGTCGCCAATTCGATCCTCGTCAAGGTCAACCAGATCGGCACGCTCAGCGAAACCCTCGCCGCCGTCGAAATGGCGCAACGCGCCGGCTACACGGCGGTGATGTCGCATCGCTCCGGCGAGACCGAGGATTCGACCATCGCCGATCTCGCCGTCGCGACCAATTGCGGGCAGATCAAGACAGGCTCGCTCGCGCGGTCGGACCGCACGGCGAAATACAATCAGCTGATCCGCATCGAGGAGGAGCTCGGCTCGCAGGCGCATTACGCCGGGCGGAAGGCGCTGAAAGCCCTGGCCTGATCGCCACGGACTCCCGCCGGGCGACTTGCGAACGTCGAGCTTGGCGTCAAGTTTTGGAACTTCGCCCCGCCGCCGAGACTTGGAGCGTCAAGCTTTTCATCCCGGCGGCGAACCCATGGGCGACGAAACGTCCCTCAACGCCCTGAATCTCTTTCCGGCCGATGCGGCGAACCGCGCGGCGCCGGCGCGATGACGTTGCAACTCGACTGGCCAGCGATCGCGTCGGGCGCGATCCTCCTCTTCACCCTGACCGGGATTGCCGTCGGGCGTGCGCCGGGGTTGCGGATAGACCGCGCCGGCATTGCGCTCGTCGGCGCGAGCCTGATGCTGGTCTTTGGTCCGCTCAGCTTCGAAGACGCGCTGAAATCGATCGACCTCGATACCATCGCCTTGCTGCTCGGTATGATGATCATCATCGCGCAGCTGCGGGTCTCCGGCTTTTTCGAACTCACAGGCGGATTCGCGCTGAAGCGCGCGCGCGGCCCCCTCACGCTGCTTGCGGCGATCGTCGGCGTCACCGGGCTCCTCTCGGCTTTCCTCGTCAATGACGCGATCTGTCTCGCCATGACTCCTCTCGTCGTCGACGTCACGCGCAAACTGCGCCGCAACCCGGTTCCTTACCTGCTCGCGGTGGCGATGGCCTCGAACGCCGGCAGCGTCGCAACGCTCACCGGCAATCCTCAGAACATGATCATCGGCGGCGCCTCGCGCATCCCCTACGCGGAGTTCGCCATGCATCTTGCGCCGGTCGCGGCGGCGGCGCTCGCCTTGACCTTCGGCCTCATCGCTTTGCTGCATTGGGGCGAGTTCTCGACGCGCTTCACAGAAGTTGGGGAGGGCGAGCGCGTGCGCCGGCATCCGCGCCAGATCGGCAAGGCGGTCTTGGCGGCGATCGGCGTCATCATCGGTTTTTTCGCCGGCGCGCCGATCGCCGAGGCTGCGATGATCGGCGGTTCGCTCCTCCTCGTCACGCGCGCGGTGAACCCAAGGAAGATCTACGCCGAAATCAACGGCTCCCTGTTGCTGATGTTCGCCGGGCTTTTCATCGTCGTAGCGGGCGCGCAAAAGGCGCTTTTGACGCCACAGATCCTCGGGGCGGTCGGACAGCTGAACCTTGGAAGCAGCTGGGTCCTGTCCGGCGTCGCGGCCGCTCTCTCCAATCTCGTCAGCAACGTCCCGGCTGTGCTCGTCCTCAAGCCTTTCGTCGCCGCGCTGCCCGACGCGAACAGGGCATGGCTCGTGGTCGCCATGAGTTCGACGCTCGCGGGAAATCTGACGCTTGTCGGCTCGATCGCCAATCTCATCGTCGCCGAACGGGCGAAGCGATCAGGCGTGATCCTGTCCTTTCTCGATTATCTGAAGGTCGGGCTGCCCTTGACCCTGCTCAGCGTCGCGCTGGGCGCCTGGCTCGCGTCCTGAAGAGCCGCGCGCGTTAACAGTTCGCTAACGCTGATAGGCGATAGTGGCGTCATGGTCGTTCGCCGGCGCCTGCGCGCAATCCTTTTCCCGCTCTTCCTCTATAGCGTCTCCGGCGCGGCCGGCGGCTATTTCGTCTGGCACGCCGTCAACGGCGAGCGAGGACTGAAAACGCAGGATGAATACCACCTGAAAATTGCAGGACTCGAGGCGCAATTGCGCGATCTTCAGGAGGATCGGGCGCTCTGGCGGCACAGGATCGAACTGATCGACGGCGCCATCATCGACCGCGACCTTCTCGACGAGGAGACGAGAAGCCTTCTCGGACGCGAAGACAAGAATGATCTCATCGTGCTTCTGCCGAAGAAGTCGGCTGAATGAAGCGAGGGCGTGCGGCCGCCGGCTCTAGGGCGGCTGAGGCGAAGCTCGCCTGTCGATCTCACAAAGAGAAACCCGGAAAGTCGACCTCCCGCTGACCGGTTGAGGCTGATTTAAGAGCGGCGCCGCGCTCGCTTTTTATGGCGAGCTGCGCTAGCTTTCGTGCTACCCCGCGCCCGCCGCCGCTCCGCATTCCGCAAAGGGGCTCTCCATGACGAATGCATCCACCGCCATCGGCTCCGAAACCAACGCGTCGTGGACGCATGATGCGGCGACCGCCCCGGTGGCGTCCTTCACGAAAGAGGATGACCTCGAAGCCTATCGCAGAATGCTGCTGATCCGCCGGTTTGAGGAAAAGGCCGGGCAGCTTTACGGAATGGGCCTCATCGGCGGTTTTTGCCATCTCTACATCGGCCAGGAGGCCGTTGTCGTCGGCGTCATGATGGCGGCGAGGCCCGGCGATCAGACCATCACGAGCTATCGCGATCATGGCCATATGATTGCCTGCGGCATGGACCCGAAAGGCGTCATGGCGGAACTCACCGGGCGCAGGGGCGGCTTGTCGAAAGGCAAGGGCGGCTCAATGCATATGTTCTCCAAAGAGAAGAACTTTTACGGCGGCCACGGCATCGTCGGCGCGCAGGTTCCGCTCGGAACAGGGCTCGCCTTCGCCAACCGCTATCGCGACAATGGCACCGTAACCTACACCTATTTCGGCGACGGCGCCGCCAATCAGGGACAGGTTTACGAGAGCTTCAACATGGCCGAGCTGTGGAAGCTTCCCGTCGTCTATATCGTGGAGAACAATCGCTACGCCATGGGCACCTCGGTCGAGCGCTCGTCGGCTTTGCGCGATTTCTCCATGCGGGGCCAGAGCTTCAATATACCGGGCGAACAGGTCGACGGCATGGACGTTCGGGCGGTGAGGTCTGCGGTCGTCCGTGCGCGCGAATGGTGCGCCGGCGGCAATGGCCCGATCATTCTCGAGATGCAGACCTACCGCTACCGGGGCCACTCCATGTCCGATCCAGCGAAATATCGCTTGAAGGAGGAAGTGCAGAAAATGCGCGAGGAGCATGATCCGATCGAGCAGGTGCGCGCGCGCCTGCTGCGGGATCATCAGGTCGGCGAGGACGATCTGAAGGCAATTGACGGCGAGATCCGGGCGATCATCAATGAGGCCGTCGATTTCGCTTCGCATGATCCCGAGCCCGACCCGGCCGAATTGTGGACGGATGTCCTGAAATAGACGGTTCGCCGCGCTTCGCACAACGCTCCGCGGATTTCTCGCCAAGGATTTTTCGCCGGAGCATTGTTGCAAGAGATTTCTTCAAGGAACTCCGATGGCGACCAATGTTCTCATGCCCGCCCTTTCGCCGACGATGGAGCAGGGCAAGCTCGCAAAATGGTTGAAAAAAGAGGGTGACGCGGTGCGTTCCGGCGACATTCTCGCCGAGATCGAGACCGACAAGGCGACGATGGAGGTCGAAGCGGTCGACGAAGGCAGGCTCGCCAAAATCCTCGTTCCGGAGGGCGCCGACAATGTGGCGGTCAACACGCCCATCGCCGTGATCGCCGCCGATGGCGAGGACGCCGCGAGCGTCCCGCCGCCGCAGGTTCCAGCGCCCGCAGCAACGCCTGCGAATGGCGCAGCGTCCGCCGCTGCGCCGCAGGTCCCCACGCAAGCGGCGCCGGCGGCTGTCGACCGCGCGCTGGAATTCCCGGCAGGGACCGAGATGGTCTCGATGACCGTTCGCGAGGCCCTGCGCGATGCGATGGCCGAGGAGATGCGCCGCGACCCAAACGTCTTCGTCATCGGCGAAGAGGTCGCCGAATATCAGGGCGCCTACAAGATCACGCAAGGCCTGCTGGAGGAGTTCGGCGACAAGCGGGTCGTCGACACGCCGATCACCGAACATGGCTTCGCCGGCCTTGGCGTCGGCGCGGCCATGGCGGGCCTGCGCCCGATCGTCGAATTCATGACATTCAACTTCGCCATGCAGGCGATGGACCAGATCATCAACTCCGCCGCCAAGATGCACTATATGTCGGGCGGCCAGATGGAATGTCCGATCGTCTTTCGCGGTCCGAACGGCGCCGCGGCGCGGGTGGCGGCCCAGCACAGCCAGGATTATGCGTCTTGGTTCTCGCACGTGCCGGGCCTCCTCGTCGTCGCGCCCTATAGCGCCGCCGATGCGAAGGGCCTTCTGAAAAGCGCGATCCGCAACCCTAATCCGGTGATCTTCCTCGAAAACGAGATCCTTTACGGCCACAGTTTCGATGTGCCGAAGATCGACGATTTTCTTGTGCCGATCGGGACGGGGCGCATCGCCCGCGCCGGCAAGGACGTGACCATCGTGTCCTTCAGCATCGGCATGGTCTACGCGCTGAAGGCGGCGGAGGAACTGGCGAAGGAAGGTATTGAGGCCGAAGTCATCGATCTTCGCACCCTTCGCCCGATGGATACCGGGCTGATCATCGAATCGGTGAAAAAAACCGGACGCTGCGTCACCGTCGAGGAAGGCTGGCCGCAAAGCGGCGTCGGGGCCGAGATCATCGCCGTACTGATGGAGCGCGCCTTCGATTATCTCGACGCGCCGGTTGTGCGGATCACGGGCAAGGATGTGCCGATGCCCTACGCCGCCAATCTGGAGAAGCTCGCGCTCCCCCATGCGGACGACGTCATCACCGCAGCGAAGGCGGCGCTCTACCGCTGAGTTTCCGGATCGACGCCGGCGTCCCGCTCGAAATGTGAGCTGCCCATGACAACCAACATCCTCATGCCTGCGCTTTCGCCGACGATGGAAAAAGGCAATCTCAGCCGCTGGCTGAAGAAGGAAGGCGACACGGTCAAGTCAGGCGATATTCTCGCGGAGATCGAGACAGACAAGGCGACCATGGAGGTCGAGGCGGTGGACGAGGGCGTGCTCGCCAAAATCATCGTGCCGGACGGAACCGCTGACGTTGCAGTCAATGACGTGATCGGCGTCATCGCGGGGGAGGGCGAGGACGCGACAAGCACGACAGCGCCGGCAGCTTCGACTCGCGCCGCCGCTCCCGCCGCGGCGCCCGCTCCGGCCTCCCCTGCGCCGGCCGCCGCGAGCAATAGCGCCGCCGCCAACGGCCAGGCAGGGCCGCGCATTTTCGCCTCGCCTCTGGCGCGGCGCATCGCCAAAACGGAAGGCCTCGACCTTTCCGCGATAGCGGGCACTGGCCCGCATGGCCGCATCATCGAGCGCGACGTGAAGGCGGCGCTGACGCAACCTCGGCCCGAGACCGCCAAAGCGCCGGCGACCCCAACCCCCGCCACGCCGCCGCCTCCCGCGCCCACCTCCGACGACGTGATCCGCAAATTCTTCGAGCCCGGATCCTTCGACGAGGCGCCGCATGATTCAATGCGCAAGGCCATCGCGCGCCGGCTCGTCGAGGCGAGCCAGACGATCCCGCATTTCTATCTCTCGGTGGATTGCAACCTCGACGCCCTGCTGGCGCTGCGCGAGGAGATCAACGCCAGCGCGCCGCTGGGCAAGGACGGCAAGCCTCCTTACAAAATCTCCGTCAATGATTTCATCGTCAAGGCGCTCGCGCTCGCCCTCGTGCGCGTGCCGGACGCCAATGTGACCTGGACCGAAGCCGCCATGCTGCGGCACAAGCACGCCGACGTTGGGGTCGCGGTGTCGATCCCCGGCGGTCTGATCACGCCGATCATTCGCTCGGCGGATGTCAAAAACATCTCCGCCATTTCGAACGAGATGAAGGATCTGGCGGCGCGCGCCAAGGTGCGGAAACTAAAGCCCGCTGAATATGAGGGCGGCTCGTCCTCGGTCTCCAATCTCGGCATGATGGGGATCAAGAATTTCTCCGCGATCATCAACCCGCCGCAGGCCTCGATCCTTGCGGTAGGGGCGGGCGAGCGCCGCGTCGTCGTCAAGGATGGCGCTCCAGCCGTCGCGACCCTGATGAGCGTAACGCTCTCGACCGACCATCGCGCCATCGATGGCGCGCTCGGCGCGGAGCTGCTGGGCGCCTTCAAATCGCTGATCGAACGCCCTGCCGGTATGCTGGTCTAGTCGATCCGGACGGAAGGAGCGCGCATGGCTGAGCCCTACGACATCCTCATCATCGGCGGCGGCCCTGGCGGCTATGTCGCCGCCATCCGCGCGGCGCAGCTTGGCTTCCGCACGGCCGTCGTCGAGCGCGAGCATCTTGGCGGCATCTGCCTCAACTGGGGCTGCATTCCGACCAAGGCGCTGCTGCGCACGGCCGAGATTTTTCATTACATGCATCATGCAAAGGACTTTGGGTTGACGCTCGAAGGCGCGGCCGGCTTCGATGTCGGCGCCGTCGTCAAACGCTCGCGCACGATCTCAGCGCAGCTCAATGCCGGCGTCGGCTTCCTCCTGAAGAAGAACAAGATCGACGTGATCTGGGGCGAGGCGGCGATCGAAAAAGCCGGAAAGGTCACCGTCGCCGCATCAAAAAAGCCCGCGGTCCAGCCGCAAAATCCGGTCCCCAAGGGCGTCCTCGGGGAGGGCGCCTATGAGGCGAAGCACATCATCATCGCGACCGGGGCGCGCCCGCGCGCGCTGCCTGGAATCGAGCCGGACGGCAGGTTGATCTGGACCTATTTCGAGGCGATGAAGCCTGAGGCTTTCCCGAAGAGCCTAATTGTCATCGGCTCGGGCGCGATCGGGATCGAATTCGCCTCCTTCTATCGCAGCATGGGCGCCGAGGTGACGGTGGTCGAAGTGCTGCCGCGGATCCTTCCCGTCGAGGACGAGGAGATTTCGGCCCATGCCCGCAAGCGCTTCGAAAAGCAGGGGATCAAGATTTTCACCGCGACGAAAGTGACGAAGGTCGAGAAAAAACCCGAAGGACTCGTCGCCGCCATCGAGGACGAGAAGGGCGGCGCGCAGACTCTGGCGGCGGAGCGCATGATCTCGGCGGTTGGCGTCGTCGGCAATGTCGAAAATCTCGGGCTCGAGGCGCTGGGGGTCGCCGTCGAGCGGGGGACCATCAAGATCGATGCGTTCGGGCGCACCAATGTTGCCGGCGTCTACGCCATCGGCGATGTCGCGGGGTCACCCATGCTGGCGCACAAGGCCGAGCATGAGGGCGTCATTTGCGTCGAGGCGATCAAGGGTCTGAACCCGCACCCAATGGACAAGCTCATGATACCGGGCTGCACCTATTGCAACCCGCAAATCGCCTCCGTCGGCCTCACCGAGGCGAAAGCCAAAGAGGCGGGCTTCGAGGTCAAAATCGGCCGCTTCCCCTTCATCGGCAACGGCAAGGCGATCGCGCTCGGCGAACCCGACGGCCTCGTCAAGACGATCTTCGACGCCAAGACGGGGCGGCTCCTCGGCGCGCACATGGTTGGGGCCGAGGTCACGGAGCTGATCCAGGGCTTCGTCGTCGCCATGAATTGCGAAACGACCGAGGCGGAGCTGATCAACAGCGTCTTCCCGCATCCGACCCTTTCCGAAACGATGCACGAGAGCGTGCTCGACGCCTATGGCCGGGTGATCCATACGTGAAACGCGGCTCGCGCTCTACTCGATCGGCAGCCAGCGGGTCCCGACCTTATGGTAGCGCTTCTTGACCGCAGCCCAGGCGACTCGGAAGGCGATTTCCTCGCCGCGCGGATCGCCGGCATATTCCTCATAGGCGCTGTTGAAGGCGGCCCTGAAGATGTCCTTCGCATGCTCCGGCAAATGATCGCGCACGGAAGGCGGCAAGTCTTCATTGCTTCGGTAAGGCATAGCGGTCTAGCGCCCTTTGATGACTTATCCCCCAAGGATACTCTTTCGAAATTCGTTTATCGCATTCCACTTATCTTGCAGGAAGCCGAAGAAACCGAGATGGATTAAGAACCAGAACTGTATAATAATTAATACAGAGACCGTATAGAATATCAACGGACGCTTTACAAAGCCATAGTAAATTATACTCCAAAACTTCTTGTAATAAAAATCATCATCAAATGATGGAATATTCAGAAAGCTACGGGAGAAATCTGCGTAAGACACAACTTCCAATGCCTTAAGGTAGTTGTCGTGATCGGTATTCTCGGATTGCTCATGGTGGGCTGTGACATCCGCGTGCTCAAGGAAAATCACGCGGAAAAACTTTTCTCCGACGTCGATGCGGCGGGGACGATCCGAGAAATTTATGAGGGCGGTGCTTATCGGTCCTTCGAAAAAAGGATCAATGATGCCGACGTTCAGCGCCAAAATTCCCTTCTTCGTGAATGTGGTGCGAAGCGTAGCCAGGCCCGTCACGTTTGGCGGCATTTTGAATTCTTCTTTGGATAAGATCCAGAGCATTTCGCGCGGTTCGAGATAATACGTTCGAGGGGGTTCCTTTTTTCGTGCTTTGACGGCACCTTTGCCGATCGGGATAATGTGTCCAACTGTCAGATCGAAGGTGCTGTGTTTTAGGTTGTCTCGTGTCCCTCCGACGACCAGCCCCATGTCCAATATTTTCTGACCTATAATCATCGGGTCCCCCTTGGTAGACGTAGCCGCAAATTCCGTTTTTCGGGCAATGGATAAATGGGACGCTAGATTCTTTGATCTTTGCGCGCTTGTCGCCTCATGGAGCGAAGACCGGAGCAGAAAAGTCGGAGCCGTAATCGTCGGACATAGCAACGAAATCCGGTCGCTCGGCTTCAACGGACTGCCGCGCGGCGTAAATGGCAATATAAGCCAAAGGCACAGCCGCGTCGAAAATGAAAAATATCATTGGTTCGAGCATGGCGAGCGAAATGCCATTTTTAACGCAGCACGGGCTGGCATAAGCTTGGAAGGGTGCCGCCTTTATACCAGTCTGTTTCCGTGTGCAGATTGCACGCGAGCGGTAATTCAATGCGGAATTATCCAAATCAACACGTTTCCGACGCCGGAAAATGATCGCCGCTTCGACCGCAGCTTCGAGGTCGCCATCGAAATGTGCTCCGAGGCGAAAGTGGAAATACGTATCTTTGAGCCACGACCCATCACATGAGGCGCGGCTGGCTTGTCACGAGGCTGCACGTATTGCGGCCACGCGGGCCAGCGTGACCGCGTTGGAGAAGACAACGCATGGTTTTGGATTCCAATCTGACCCTGAGCGAGCTGGCGAAAGCCCGCCATCCTGAAAAGGCGCATCGGCCCGATCAGCCGGTCCTTCGCAAGCCCGACTGGATCAGGGTCCGGGCGCCGGGCTCGCCGGAATGGGCGGCGACGCAGAAAATCGTCAAGGATCACAAGCTCGTCACCGTCTGCGAGGAGGCCGGCTGCCCGAACATTGGCGAGTGCTGGGCGAAAAAGCACGCGACCTTCATGATCATGGGCGACACATGCACGCGCGCCTGCGCTTTCTGCAATGTTAAAACAGGCTTACCCCGCGCACTCGACCCCGACGAGCCCGCGCGCGTCGCCGACGCCGTCGCAAAGCTGGGCCTTTCCCATATCGTCGTCACCTCGGTCGATCGCGACGATCTTGGCGATGGCGGCGCGCGGCATTTCGCCGAGGTGATCGAAGCGATCCGAAGGGTCAGCCCCAAAACCACCATCGAAGTGCTGACGCCGGATTTTCTGCGCAAGCCCGGCGCGCTCGAAATCGTCGTCGCCGCGAAGCCCGACGTGTTCAACCACAATCTTGAGACGGTCCCGTCGAAATATCTAAATGTCCGGCCCGGCGCGCGCTACTTCCACTCGATCCGTTTGCTGCAGCGGGCGAAGGAGCTGGATCCCACCCTCTTCACTAAATCCGGCATCATGCTTGGGCTCGGCGAAGAACGCTGCGAAGTGCTGCAGCTGATGGACGATCTGCGCAGCGCTGACGTCGATTTCATGACCATCGGCCAATATCTGCAGCCGAGCAAAAAGCATCACGCGGTCGCCCGCTTCGTGACGCCGGAGGAGTTCGCCTCCTATGCCGACATCGGCCGCGCGAAGGGCTTTTTGATTGTCTCGTCCTCGCCTCTGACGCGCTCGTCGCATCATGCGGGCGAGGATTTCGCGCGGCTGAAGGCCGAGCGTCTCGCCCTTGCCGGAGGCAGGGTGAATCGCTAGACCCTTTCGGCGTTCAAGCGAAACGCCTCGTCGCGCCGCTCCGGCGCTTGCCCAGTTTTGACGGCGCATGCCTTCCTTTCGAACCACCCGCAAGATCCGCCATAGCGCGAAAGAGATGTTCGACCTCGTGGCCGACATTGAATCCTATCCGCAATTCCTGCCTCTGTGCGTCGCCCTCAAGGTGCGCACGCGGGCAGAGGAGGCGGGCGTCGTGACGAAAGTCGCCGAGATGTCGGTCGGCTACAAAGCGATCCGCGAGACTTTTACGACCCGCGTCGCCTGCGATCCCGCCGCTCGCAAGATTTTTGTACAATATATTGACGGACCCTTCCGGCATCTCGAAAACCGCTGGAGCTTTCGCGAGCAATCCGAAGGCGTCTGTCTCGTCGAGTTCCAGATCGCCTATGAGTTCAAGAGCCGCGCGCTGAGTCTCCTGATGGGCGGCATGTTCGATACGGCGTTTCGCAAATTCTCGGAGGCGTTCGAGCGCCGCGCCGACATCGTCTATGGCGCGCCGGCGGCCTGAAACAGAAGGTCGAGCGCCACCGTGACGGCGGCGAGCCGCACATTCGCGCGGCCAAGATCGCCGAAGCGCTTTTCGACAAGGGCCACAGGCGCGCCGCGGCGCGCGCAACCGAAATGGACGAGGCCGACGGGTTTTTCGGGCGATCCGCCGCCGGGGCCTGCGATGCCCGTGATCGAGACGCCGACATCGGCGGGCGATCTTTCCAGAAGCCCCTTAGCCATCGCCTGCGCGGTCTCGGCGCTGACCGCGCCGAAGCGCTCAAGCAGGCCCGCATCCACCCCAAGACATTCGACTTTGGCCGCGTTGGAGTAGGTGACGAAGCCGCGCTCGAAGACATCCGAGGAGCCGGCGATCGAGGTGATGAGTCCCGCGACAAGGCCGCCAGTGCAGGATTCGGCGGCGGCGAGGACGAGGCCGCGGGCGCGATAAATTGCGATCAGTTTTTCCGCGCGGTCGCTTAGCTCTTTATCGAAGAGGCCAGCTTCGGTCATTTTAAAGCGGGAGGCGAATGGTCGCGATGGCGGTCGCGGCGATGCCTTCCTCGCGCCCGGTGAAGCCGAGGCGCTCGCTGGTTGTCGCCTTGATCGCGACGCGGTCCACCGGAACGCCGGCGATCGCCGCGATGCTGTCGCGGATCGCGTCGCGATGGGGGCCGACCTTCGGCCGCTCGCAAATCAGCGTGGCGTCGACATGCGCGATCATGCCGCCGCGCACGCGCACCGCCGCCGCAGCAGCGGCGAGAAAAATCTTCGAGGCGGCGCCGCGCCATTGCGGATCGGAGGGCGGAAAATGGCTGCCGATATCGCCGTCGGCGAGAGCGCCGAACAGCGCATCGGTAATCGCATGACTTAAGACATCGGCGTCGGAATGGCCGACAAGCCCATGATCATGCGGAATTTTTACGCCGCCGAGCCAGATATGATCGCCAGGCCCAAAGGCGTGGACGTCATAGCCTTGGCCCGTGCGGATATCCTGCAGATCGCGGATCAATCGCGCTTCCGCGAGGCTGACGTCGCTGGCGCTGGTGATTTTCATATTGCCTGCGTCTCCTTCAAAAACATGCACGCGATGGCCGGCCCATTCGGCGATGGCGGCGTCGTCCGTGAGTTCATTGGCGCCGGCGGCGGCGGCCTTTCGATGCGCCGAGAGGATGAGATCGAAATCGAACGCCTGTGGCGTCTGCACAGCGCGCAGTCGCTCCCGCGCCGGCGTCGAAGCGATGGAGCAATCGGCGTCGATTTCCTTGATCGTGTCGGTCACGGCGACGCCGGGAATGGCGGCGCCATGCGCGATCGCGGCGAAGATCGCCCGCTCGATCAACGCCTTACTGGCGAAAACTCTCGCGGCGTCATGAATTAAAACAATCGACGGCCGGTTTTCGCGGTCGGCCTCCAGCGCCTCCAGCCCGGCGCGGACGCTGTCCTGGCGCGTCGCCCCGCCAAAGACCGGCGTTTTCAGGCGGCGCGCCGCCGAGGCGTCGAGGGTGGCGATGCTCGCCCGATAAAGTTCGAGGTCATCGGGGTGAATGACGGGCGCGAGCGAGGCTTCGGGCGCGGCGCGATGGAGCGCGGCCAGCGTGTGCGCCAGAACGGTTGTGCCGGCGAGGCTGCGATACTGCTTCGGCAGCCCGGCGCCCGCCCGCGCGCCGCGGCCCGCCGCGACGACGAGAATGGTCAGTTCCGCGCTCGTAACGGAGGGGCGGAGGTTCATAGGGATGGTTTTCTCGAAAGGGGCACGGCTGTTCCGTGTCTCTCTTTTCAAGCTCCGCGTCAATTTCTCGGCGAGACGAAATATTCCGCTCATTTATTCCATTGTCGCGGTGCACAAATTGATTATGATATAGGCATGAGCGGTATTGCTAACAATTTAGGCAGCAGCGGGCAGGGCTTTCACATCGGACGCGTGCGGATCGACGGTCGGGCCATTCTGGCGCCCATGTCCGGCGTGACGGACATCGCTATGCGCCGGCTCGCCCGGCGGTTCGGGGCTTCTCTCGTCGTCACTGAAATGGTCGCGGCCGACGCCTACGCGCGCGGCGACGCGGCCAATCGCCTCAAAGCCCAGGGAGCCGGCGTTTTTCCCCATATGGTGCAAATCGCCGGCTGCGAGCCTGCTTCGATGGCCGAGGCCGCCCGCATGGCCGAGGATTCGGGCGCCGCCATCATCGATATAAATATGGGCTGCCCGGCCAAAAAAGTGACGACCGGCTATGCCGGATCGCATCTGATGCGGAATTTGCCGCTGGCCGTCGATTTGATCCGAGCCACCGTTCGCGCCGTGCGCATCCCCGTCACGCTTAAAATGCGCCTCGGCTGGGACGCCGGCTCGATTAATGCGCCTGAGCTCGGCCATCTCGCCGAATCGGAAGGGGTCGCGATGCTGACAGTGCATGGCCGCACCCGCTGCCAGTTTTACGCCGGTAGGGCGGATTGGGGAGCGATCCGCGCGGTCAAGGCCGCCGTCTCCATTCCGGTTGTGGCCAACGGCGATTGCGCCAGCCTCGCCGACGTCGATTCGATGCTGGAGGCGTCCTGCGCGGACGCCGTCATGATCGGACGGTCGGCGGTCGGGCGGCCATGGTTCGTTGGCGACGCCGCACACTATCTGGCCACGGGATCGGCCCGTGCCGAGCCGACGCTCGCGACGCGGAAAGAAGCGGCGCTGGAGCATTACGAGGGCATTCTCGATCTGTTTGGAACAGCGCAGGGACTGCGTCACGCGCGAAAGCATCTTTCCGCCTATGCGCATTGGTCGGGCGCGCGTGACGCAGACGCCTTGCGCCGCCGTCTCGTGACCGCGGAGGATTGCGGGACGGTCCGATCCATTCTGCGCGAGACGTTTGAGGCTCTTCGCGAGGCGCCCGGCGAGACGCCTTCCGCGGCGGAGGCGGCGTGATGGCGACGGTTTCGGCTCCGCGCCGCGACGGAACTCCGCTTGGCGCCGCCTCAGGGGCCGACGCCGGCAAGCTTCTCGACGCCTTGCCTCATCCAGTCCTCGCCGTGCGGTTCGACGGCGTCATCGCGGACGCCAATGCAGCCGCCGAGGCGTTTTTCGCCATGAGCCGCGCGTCGATGCGCCAGCTCAACCTCAACCAGCTTGTCGCGAGCGGCTCCCCGCTCCTCGATTTCGTCGAACAGGTCAAGACAAGCGGCGCCGCGTTCAACAGCTATCGCGTCGATCTCAGTCTCGGCCGAGCCGGAGGCTCCGACCAACTGGTCGATATTTTCGTGACGCCTCTGCCGGAACTGGAGGAGGGCGTCGTCGTCATGGTGCAGGAGCGCTCGTTGACCGAAAAAATGGACCGGCAGCTGAACCATCGCGGCGGCGCGCGTTCGGTCGCCGCCATGGCCTCGATGCTGGCGCATGAAATCAAGAATCCGCTGTCTGGCATAAGGGGCGCGGCGCAGTTGCTCGAAACGGATGCAAATGATTCAGATCGCGCGCTAACCCGGCTGATCTGCGAAGAGACCGACAGGATCGTCAAGCTCGTCGACCGCATGAGCGCCTTTTCAGACGGGCGCCCTGTCGAGAAGGAGAGCGTCAACATTCATGCCGTTCTTGATCACGTGAAAAAGGTGGCGCAGGCCGGGTTCGCGCGCCACATCCGGTTCCACGAAAACTACGATCCTTCGCTGCCGCCCGTTCTCGGCAACAGGGATCAGCTGATCCAGATGTTCCTCAATCTCGTCAAGAACGCGGCCGAGGCGATCGGCGACGAGAGCGACGGCGACATCGAACTGTCGACGGCTTTCCGGCCCGGCGTTCGCCTGCAAATCCCCGGCTCGAAAGCGCCGGTCAGCCTGCCGCTCGAATTTTGCGTGCGCGACAACGGCTCCGGCGTTCCCGAGGAGGTCATGCCTTATCTGTTCGATCCCTTCATCACCACGAAAGCGAGCGGGAGTGGCCTTGGACTTGCATTGGTCGCCAAGATCATCGGAGATCACGGCGGCACCATTGAATGTGAATCCTTGATGAGACGCACCACATTCCGGGTCCTGATGCCGATGTATTCGCCCCGTCAGGGTCGAGGCGAAAGGCGCGGCTGAGGGCGAATCCATCGCCGCGGACCGCCCCGCCGATCAGCGGCCTCGAAAGTCCATGCGCATGACAGCCGCGATCGCTCGCACCGCGACCGACGCCGCGCCTTAAGGAGAGGAATTTAATGGCGACCGGACATATCCTCATCGCCGACGATGACACAGCCATTCGCACGGTGCTCAGTCAGGCGTTGTCGCGCGCTGGCTACGACGTGCGCGCCACCGGCACGGCGGCGACGCTCTGGCGCTGGGTGCAGTCGGGCGATGGCGACCTCGTCATCACCGATGTCGTGATGCCCGACGAAAACGCCTTCGAACTCCTGCCCAAGATGAAGAAATTGCGCCCCGATCTGCCGATCATCGTGATGAGCGCGCAAAACACCTTCATGACGGCGATCAAAGCGTCCGAACGCGGCGCTTATGATTACCTGCCAAAGCCTTTCGACCTGCGCGAACTCGTCTCGATCGTCGGACGCGCGTTGAGCGAGCCCAAAAACCGGGTCAAGGTCGAGCGCAACGAAGAGCTGGAGGGCATGCCGCTGGTCGGGCGCTCGCCCGCCATGCAGGAGATCTACCGCTCGCTCGCCCGGCTCATGCAGACCGATCTCACCGTGATGATCAGCGGCGAATCCGGCACAGGCAAGGAGCTGGTGGCCCGCGCGCTGCACGATTACGGCAAGCGCAAGAAGGGGCCTTTCGTCGCCATCAATATGGCGGCGATCCCGCGTGATCTCATCGAGAGCGAATTGTTCGGGCATGAAAAGGGCGCCTTCACCGGCGCCAACCAGCGCTCCGCCGGGCGGTTCGAGCAGGCTGAGGGCGGCACCCTTTTTCTCGACGAGATCGGCGACATGCCGATGGAGGCGCAGACCCGGCTTCTCCGCGTGCTTCAGCAAAGCGAATATACGACCGTCGGCGGCCGCATGCCGATCAAGACCAATGTCCGCATCATCGCGGCGACGAACAAGGACCTCCTTGTGCTGATCCAGCAGGGTCTGTTTCGCGAGGATTTGTTCTTTCGCCTGAACGTCGTTCCCCTGAGGCTGCCGCCGCTGCGCGAGCGCGTCGAGGACATCGGCGACCTCGCCCAGCATTTCTTCGCGCAGGCCGCCAATGAGGGATTGCCCTTGAAGCATATCGAGCCGGACGCGCTCGAACGGCTGAAGCGATATCGCTGGCCCGGCAATATCCGCGAACTCGAAAATCTGACGCGCCGGCTCGCCGCCCTCTATCCGCAGGACGCCGTGACGGCGCAGCTCATCGACGTCGAACTCGCCATCAGCGCGCCGCCCCTGACGCAGGGTTTCGCGCTCGCCGGCGGCGGCGGACGGGCTCAGGACCAGGAGCGCGCACTGACCCTCGCGAGCGCCATGGAGCGTCATCTCTCCGAACTGTTTCGGGGTCATGGCGACAGCCTGCCGCCCCCCGGCCTTTACCACCGGATCTTGAGGGAACTGGAGTATCCGCTGATTTCGGCGGCGCTCGCGGCGACCCGGGGCAATCAGATCAAGGCCGCCGAGCTGCTGGGGCTCAATCGCAACACGCTGCGCAAAAAAGTCCGAGACCTCGATATCAGGCTGATGCGCTCGCCGAGATAGGTGAGGATAAGCCGGGAGAGGAGCTTCGACCAAAATCCGCGCCTTTGAAAATCAGGCTTCGACGCCGCGCCGAAGCTGACGTAAATGGCATCGGTTAACGATGGGATAGCCAACGCGACAAAGATTGCGGCCGTGGAAATGTCGCAATCACGCAACACTGTGGCATAAGAGCAACGAAGAGATTCGCTTTGCATCTTTTCGCATTTTCACGCCCGGCGAATGCCAAAGCACCCAGGCGCTGGAACGTGCTTTGGTCTTGATCAGACGGCCATGAGCGACAGAAAAACAGCGCGGAAACTTTCGGGAGCCCCGCGCGAGCGTCGCTTCACGATCCGCTTCGGCCCCGCCGCCGTCATTCTGGTGCTGCTGATCGCCCTCGGCAGTTTTCTGATCTTCGCCGACTTCACGCCGATCGCGCCGACCGACGCCGTCCTGCTTGGCCTCTTCATCGCCAATGTGCTCGGCATCTTCCTCATTTTCTGTTTCATCCTGGTCGAGGCCTACTCCCTTTTCAAGGCGCGGCGCGCCGGCGTCGCCGGGTCGCAGCTTCATATTCAGATCGTGGCGCTGTTCTCAATCGTCGCGGCCGCGCCGGCGCTGCTCATGGCGTGGGTCGGCTCCGTAACGCTGGAGCGCAGCCTCAATCCCTCTTTCATGCGGGATGGCCGGGCCTTCGTGCAGACGACGATCGACGCGGCGCGACTGTTTCGCGAGGGAGAATGCAAAGCGCTGCTTCAGGAAGCGCGGCTGACGGCGTCAGATCTCGACCGCGCCAAGCTCATGTTTGAAGTCGACCGGCCCCTGTTTCACGACTTTTTCAGCACCCGCGCGCGCTTTCTGGGCTTTACGGCGGCTGCGCTGTTGAAGTCGGACGACTCGATCGTCGAAAAGGTCGACGCCGGCGCCGCCATCGGCAACGCCATTCCCCGGCCGGAAGCGAGCGATTTCGACGATGCGCGCAAGAACGAGCCCTTATGCCTCGTTCTGGACCAGGGGCGGACCTTCGCCGCCCTTCGCGTGCTGAATTCCTTTCAGGACACATTTCTTTACGTCGCGCGGCCGGTCGATCCCTTCACGGTGGAGTTTCCCCGTCAGGCCGCCGGTCTCGTCGCGCTTTATGACGGTTTCGAATCGCACCGGCGCGCCTTTCGGATCGCCTTCGCGACCATATTCGTCCTGATCGCCCTGATCATGCTTTTGTCGGCGACGTGGCTCGGCCTTTCCTTCGCCAATCGCCTCGTCGCGCCGATCCGGCGTCTGATCGCCGCGACTGATGAGGTCTCGTCCGGCAATCTCAATGTTCAGGTCGCCGTACGTAAATCGGAAGGAGATCTCGCCCATCTCGGCGAGACCTTCAACAAAATGACCTCTGAGCTTCGACTGCAGCAAAACAGGCTCGTCGCGGCGAGCCAACTCATCGACGAGCGGCGGTTGTTCACCGAGGCGGTTCTGTCCGGCGTTCCGGTCGCCGTGGTGGGCGTCGGCCCCAGGGGGGAAATCACCGTGCTCAACCCTTCGGCCGAACGGCTGATCCCGCCGGCGGGAGAGGGCGCGACCGCCATAGTCGGCAAGCCGGTGGACGTTGTCCTGCCGGAAATCAGGGAAGCCTTCGCCGAGGCGCGCGCCGGGCAGGCGCGCATGGCGCCGACGGAGATCTCGCTCACCCGCGGCGGCCTCGAACGCTTGTTCAGCGTCAGCATCACGAGCGCGCCGACGGGTCGCGCCGACAAGAGCTATATCGTCACGCTCGACGACATCACGGATCTCGTCAGCGCCCAGCGCACCGCCGCCTGGGCGGATGTCGCGCGCCGCATCGCGCATGAAATCAGAAACCCGCTGACGCCGATCCAGCTTTCGGCCGAACGGCTGAAGCGCAAATATGGCCGGCTCATCACGCAGGACCGCGACATCTTCGACCAATGCACCGACACGATCGTTCGCCAGGTGGACGACATCAAACGCATGGTCGATGAATTTTCGTCCTTCGCGCGGATGCCGAAACCCCGCGTGGAAAGCAACGATCTTGGCGAATGCATCCGCCGCGTCCTGTTCCTGATGCGCGTCGCCCATCCCAATATCGTCTTCGAGGATCATCTGCCGGGTCATGAGGTGCTCGGCCATTTCGACCGCAGGCTGTTGTCCCAGGCCTTGACCAACATCGTAAAGAACGCGACGGAGGGCATCGAGGCCCATGTCGGCGACCCCAGCTTCGCGGGGCATATCTCCGTCACCCTTTCCGTCGCCGGAGACACGGTGTTCATCGATGTCGTCGACAATGGCAAAGGGTTCCCGAAAGACAACAGGCAAAGGCTGCTCGAGCCCTATATGACGACCCGGACGGAGGGGACGGGGCTCGGACTTCCGATCGTCGCAAAGATCCTCGCCGATCACGGCGGCGGACTCGAACTGCGCGACGCACCGCATGGACGCGGCGCCTGGGTCAGACTGTTTTTCCCTTTGAACGACGCAACCGTCATCGCCCCCGGCGGGGACGAAAACGGGGCGGAAAATCAGATCGCGGACGCGTTGGATCAGGCCGAGGCGTCGGCGGCCACAAAGAGATCGTGAAGGAATCCCATGGCAAGCGATATCCTGATCGTAGACGATGAAGCCGACATTCGCGACATTGTGTCCGGGATCCTTTCGGACGAAGGCCATGGCGCGCGAACGGCCAAGAATTCGGACGAAGCCCTCGCCGCGATCGAAGCGCGCCGGCCAAGTCTTGTCTTTCTGGACATCTGGCTGCAAGGCTCGAAACTCGATGGCCTACAGATCCTCAAGATCGTCAAGGAGCAGCATCCGATGCTGCCCGTGGTGATGATCTCCGGCCACGGCAATATTGAGACCGCGGTATCCGCCATCAAGCTCGGGGCCTATGACTTCATCGAAAAGCCCTTCAAGGCCGATCGCCTCGTGCTCGTCGCGGAGCGCGCGCTCGAGGCTTCGCGGCTGAAGCGCGAGGTCAACGAGCTTCGCCATCGGGCGGGCGGGAGCAACACGATCGTCGGCCGATCGAGCGCCGTC
>JBKQMI010000025.1:0-14540 GCA_052146775.1 Methylocella sp.
CCGCGGTCGTTCGCGCCGCCCCGGCGTCAGGCCTTTTGCAGGGCGCGCCCATCGTCCGGACGCTGGAGGCTCCAGCAGCCCAGCCGGGCGTCGAGAAGGCCTATTATTATCGCCATTATTACCACAGACACTATTACCACCCCTACTATCATCATTATTATCATCCGTACTATCGCCATTATTATCATCGCTACTATCGTTCGTATTATTACCATCCCTATTATTATCACCGCCACTATTGGCATCCGTTCTATTACTAGAGCATTTTCGAGCCAAGTAGATGCCGGTTCGACTGAAGAAAATGCGACAAAACAAAAAGCTAAAGCTGTTTCGACGCGTCGGCGTCTGACAAACCCTACCAGGCGATCGCCGCGTCGCCCCGATGGATCGCCTCCGCCAGGGGCGTGAAGCGCGCGCCCTCATGAAGCACAAGCCCCGGCGCGATCGCCAGCGGCGTCCGGCTGCCCTTTTTTGCGCGCACCAGAATGCGGATCGCCGGCGCGTCCGCCCGCGCATGAACCGGCAGAACCGTCGCCGCCCCCGCCCGCCCCTCAAGGCTGTTCAGGATGGCGCTGAGAGCCTCGGGCCGGTGAATGAGGATGAAGGCGCCGCCAGGCCGGGCCAGCGCCAGACACGCGGCGATCCACGCGGAGAGCCACGCCTCATAAGGCGCCCCCGCCTCTCCATCGTCGGGCGCAACATGCGCGCGGCGCTTGTCCGCATCGGGGGACGAGCGCGCGCGGCGCGGATCGAGGAAAGGCGGATTGGAGATGACGAGCCCGGCGCTCCCATCAACGAGGCCGGCGGCGCGGCGGCGCGGCGGCTCCAGCACATTGGCCTCGAAAACCTCGCCCCGCGCGGCCATATCATTAAGCACTAGATTTCGCCGCGCCGACGCCGCCGCGGCCGGATTGATCTCGACGAGACCGATGCGCGCCTTTGGCCGGAGCGCGGCGAGCGCGAGGCCCGCGGCGCCGACGCCGGCGCCGACATCAAGCGCCAAACCTTCGAAATCGAGCGGCGCGGCGGCGGCAAGCAGCAGAGCGTCGGTGCCGGCGCGATGGCCGCGGCCGGGCTGGCGCAGGCGAAGACGCCCGCCCAGAAAGGCGTCGGCCGCGAGGTCCTCTTGGTCCTCTTGGTCCTCTTGCGCCTGCGCCGGCTCAACCATTCCGCAGCTCCTCGGCGAGGCCCGCTTCCGCCAGCGCCGCGCGCGCTTCCTCCGCATCCTCGTCCGCGACAAGCACGCGGCGCGGCAGAAATCCGAGCGACCCCTCCATGGCGCTCATATGCTGGTCGGCGATGAAGAAATCGACGCCGGCTTCGCCAAGGATCGCCTCGACCCGCGAAATCAGCACAAGGTCGTTGGTGCGAAGCAGCTCGATCAAATCGGCTCCTTTTTGATCAAATTGGCCGCATGACTTGAAAAGGCGCCCTATGCTGTCGCACGGCGCAAAAAGGCCGGCAAGACCGCCTGCGCCCGCGCCTCAGTTGAAAATCGCGCGGGGGCCTTCTAATAAAGCGTGGATCGGTCCGCGGAGCATTCGATTTTGGGCGTTGTCATTCCCCTCGAAGATAGAACGGACGAGCCCGGCATCGAGGCGCTGGTCGCCCTGGTCAGCGCGGATATGGAGCGCGTCAACCAGACGATCCTCAGCCGCTCGGCCTCCGACGTCTCGATGATCCCCGAGGTCGCCAACCATCTGATCTCCTCCGGCGGCAAGCGGCTGCGTCCCATGCTGACCCTCGCGACCGCCGGATTATGCGGCTATCGCGGCGCCGGCCACATCAAGCTCGCCGCCGCCGTCGAGTTCATGCACACGGCGACGCTGCTGCATGACGACGTCGTCGACGAAAGCGACATGCGGCGCGGCAAGCTCGCGGCGCGGATGCTCTGGGGCAATGAGGCGAGCGTGCTCGTCGGCGATTTTCTGCTGGGCCAGGCCTTCAAGATGATGGTCGAGGTCGCCTCCCTGCCCTGTCTTGAGGTTTTGGCCGCCGCCGCCGCGGTGATCGCGGAGGGCGAGGTCATGCAGCTCTCCGCGGCCAAGGACACCGAGACCAGCGAAGATGATTATCTCGCCGTGATCCGCGCCAAGACGGCGGCCCTGTTCGGGGCGGCCTCCGAAGTCGGGGCTTTGCTCGCGGCGCGGCCCAAGGCCGAAATCGCCGCCTGCCGGGGCTATGGCCTCAATCTCGGCATCGCCTTCCAGCTGATCGACGATGCGCTCGACTATGGCGGAACCTCGGCCAAGCTCGGCAAGAATGTCGGCGATGATTTTCGCGAGGGAAAGATCACGCTCCCCGTCGTGCTGTCGTTTCGCCGCGGCACGCCGGAGCAGCGCGAGTTCTGGCGCCGCACGCTGGAGACCGGCCAGATCGCCGATGGCGATCTTGAAGCCGCGGTCGCGACCATGCACAAGCACCGCGCCCTCGAAGATACGGTCGAGCGCGCGAAGCACTATGGCGCGATGGCGCGCGACGCGCTGGAGCTGTTTCCAGCCTCGCCCTGGAAATTCGCCCTGAGCGATGTCGTCGATTTCTGCGTCCACCGCGCCTTTTGACGTGTGTCAAAAGAATTTTCAGTTAGGCAGCGGAAATGGCGAAATATCGCTTCCGCATTCGGCTCCACCATCTAGAATTTAAGTTTGACACACACTCACGAATCAGAGGCGAGTCGTGCTGGCTATCGTTGAAACGCTGAGTCCATCCTCTGATCTGCTCGCCATTGCGAAAGGCCGGCGTTTCAAGACGATTATGGCCGACCCGCCGTGGCGTTTTCAGAACGCCACCGGCAAGGTCGCGCCGGGACACAAGCGGCTGAATCGCTATGGCACGATGACTTTGGCGGACATCCAAGCGCTGCCCATCTCCGAAATCGCGGATGACACCTCCCACCTCTACCTTTGGGTGCCAAACGCTCTGTTGCCTGAAGGATTATCCGTCCTTCAAGCTTGGGGATTCAGCTACAAATCCAACGTGGTTTGGCACAAAATCCGGAAGGATGGCGGCTCCGACGGACGCGGCGTTGGCTTCTACTTCCGCAACGTGACGGAACTGATTCTTTTTGGCGTCCGCGGCAAGAATGCGAGAACCCTCGGCCCTGGCCGCAGTCAGGTAAACATGATGCAAACCCGCAAGCGAGAGCATTCCCGAAAACCCGACGAGCAGTACGATCTGATCGAAGCCTGCTCGCCAGGGCCTTATTTGGAGCTGTTCGGGCGCGGCGTCCGCAGCGGCTGGACCACATGGGGAAACCAAGCCGACGAAAGTTATAAGCCGACTTGGAAGACTTACGCACATCATTCGCAGATAGGGCGTAATAGCCAAGATTTATCCGACTGAGGATTCTCCTTCTTCAATCAATTGTTCCACGACAGCCGTAGGCTCGCCGAAGGTGACGAGGCTCGCCGGCAGGCCGATTAACAGAAGCGGGCACGGGTTGCCGACACCCCGGCGAACGCGATCTTCGAGCTTGCGCCAATGTGTAGTAGCCGCCCCAAACTTGTCCTGGACGAATGAAGCGGCCCAAGCTTGGGCGAAACTGGTTTCGCCGCGCTGTCGGCGCCCATATTCCGCAAGCTGCCGCCGCGTTGGATTAAGCCCAATGCGCGCAAGGTCGGCAGGGCCGGCGATCCCCTGATCCGAGGCGAAGCGGAGAACCATCGACCTCATTTGATCTTGGAGGGACGCGCCGCGCGTTATCAAAACGCCTAATGAGATCGCGCCATCAGCATGTAACCGTTTGTAGTTTTCAAGGTCGCGATCAAAAAACGGATCTTTATTGTTCCATTCGATTTCCAGCGCCACAACGCCAGCCGCGAATCTGGCAATGTGATCCACCTCATGGGAAATCGACTCGCGCGCAATGCCGTCGATCGTCCGCTGTACCTCGAATTTATGTTTACGCCACCCGTATTCATGAAGCGCTCGCCGAAGGCGCTGTGTTCCTTTCGTTTCCCCTCCGCCAGAGCCGATGATCTCTTCGATAGGGATCGTTGCGCCGAGCAAAATGGCCTCAAGCTGCTCGGCGACTTCGGGGAAATCGACGCTGAGGATCGCCCCAGCATGGGAGTGAAACTCGATCTGAAAGCCTGTGGCGCGAAGCGAATCGAACATAGTTTGATCGTAACTATCAGCGAGGAGCCCGTCACTTTTTGCAAAAGTCGCGCATAAGCAATTTTCCGCAGCGCTTACGCCCGCGCCTTGCCTTGGCCCCCGCCGCCGGTAACGGTTTCTCAAAGCTTAACCGGCTATATCGAATCCTAGCCGAAGTGTCCGCTCCAGAGCGGCGTCGCGCGGGGAAGCCGCGCGGCCTTGAAATCAAAGACCTCAAGCTTGGGACGCGCATGAATGGATCGCGGTTCGGATGGGCGCTTGGGGCCATCGCGCCTTGGTGGCTGGGCGTCGCGCTCGCCGTCTCCATGCCGGCCGGGGCGGGCCAGGAACAGGGGGCCGGCGCTTCGCTCGCGCCTTTGTCCTGGCGGGCGCCGCAGCCGCCGGACGATCTGATTCCGGTTCAGATCACAGGACTGGGCGGCGCGGGGGACGGCAGGAAAACCGAATGGGGCGCCGGCTGGGACGCCATGCCGCGCCTTTTGCGTCAGGCGAGCCTTGCGATCGGCGCGGACGAACCCGCCGGCCGGCTCACGGAGGAGATCGAGCCCCGCGCGGATCTGAAGCGCAGAGCCGAAAACGCGCCGACAATCGACCACACGCACAAAGGCGACCCTGACGTCGGCCTCAAGCCGACATTCGATGCGCGGCTGCGTCAGTCCGGCGGCCTCGCCAATCTGCGCGCGCATGATGCTCTCTTCGAACACGACGAATCCTCGCCCGTCGGCGCTCTTGAGCCGCCCGATGGCGATTTCGCCGGACCCGACAGCGTCGCAGCCTTCGAGCCCTGGCCGGATGGCGAAACGCCGACGACCGCGCCCGCTTCGGCCGACGCCTCGCCATCGCAGCCGGGCGGCGCATCCCAGCCAGGCGCCGGATCGCAGGCTGGCGGCGTCCGGACGATGCGTCCCGAAGCCCTCAACGAGCGGCTGATGCAGGGCGCGACGCCGCCAGTCCGCCGCGCCGACGCGCTCGGCTCGACGACCCCAGCGGCGGCCGAATCGACGCCGGTCGAGGTCGCGGCGATCGCCCCACCCCAGGAGTCTCACGCCGAGGCGAACGCGAGTCTCCCCCCTCCCGCGACCGCGCGCCAGAGCTATGCGACGCTGATCGGCCGTGACGGGGCGGGCGAGGCGAAGCGTTGCCTCGCCGAAGCCATTTATTTCGAGGCCCGCGGCGAATCCGAGGAAGGTCAGGCGGCGGTGGCGCAGGTGGTCCTGAACCGCGTCTCGAGCGGCCTTTATCCGCCCACCATCTGCGGCGTCGTCTACCAGAACCGCCAGCGCCGCAACGCCTGCCAATTCTCTTTCGCCTGCGACGGACGCGCCTTGCGCGTCGCCGAGCCCGAAGCGTGGCGGACGGCGGTCCGCATCGCCGAGGAGGTCTCGACTGGCGCGACCTATCTGTCAGATGTCGGCGGCGCGACGCATTATCACGCGAATTACGTGCGTCCGCGCTGGGCGAAAAGCCTCGAAAAAATGGACGTCATCGGGCGTCACATTTTTTACAAGCTTCGCCCCGGCCAGACGTGACGGGGTCCGCCTTGCGTCTTCGGGGGCGCGGACTTCAAGCGCGCGGACTTCGGGCGCGCGGACTTGCGTCCGCCCGCGAAAATGGGCAGATTGCGGGGGCGCGCGCCGGCCCGGGCGGTCCCGAATTAGCTCCGCTCGCCGATGCGCAGGCGCGCGAGTCCGGCGCGATAATCCGGACGGCGAAATCGGCGCGCGCGTAGCCGACGCAATGCTTGCCTCACCGACGCAAAACGGCCATGTTCGCCGCCAGAAGTCGCGGTAGAAGTCTTTTCAAGGTCACTCCCCGCAGCGGGGCGCCGCTTCCGGCACGGAAAAACGATCGCATGTCGCTTAGAACATCATTCCGCAGCAAGCTCGCATTCCGCGGCGCGCGCGCCGCTCGATTCCGCAGTATCTCGCCTGTGCGCCTCCTGAACTGGCGCCGGCTCGCCGTCGGCGGCCTTGGCCTGGCGCTCATCGCGGCGATTTTCCTGCCGATCACCGTGGCCGGCGCCGAGGCGCGCGCGCGGGAGAGTCTCGCGGTCGCGACTCCGTTCGAGGTGGGCGAGAGCCCCGCCGGCAATTATCTCGCCGCGCTGGTCGCCGGCGCCGAGCGCGACACCGTCGCCGCGGCGACTTTCTTTCGCGAGGCGCTGCGCTTCGACCCCAAAAACCCCAAGCTGATCGAGCGCGCTTTCGTCGCCGCCGTCTCGAACGGCAATATGCGCGACGCTTTCAGCCTCGCGGACCGCCTCGTCGCATACGACCCCGGCAACAGCCTCGCCAATCTCGCGCTCGGGGTGCAGGCGATCAAGAACAGGCAGTTCGCGGCCGCGCGCGCGCATTTCGTCAAGGGCGGCTCGGGGCAGCAGCGCGACATCACCGCCACGCTGCTGACTGCGTGGACTTATCTCGGCGAAGGCAATTCGCGTAAGGCGCTCGAACTCGTCGACCGGCTGCGCGACGAGAATTTCGGCGTGTTCCGCGATTATCACGCAGGGTTGATCGCCAATGTCGCCAACAACCAGCCCGAAGCGGCGCGCCGGATGAAGAACGCCTATGAGGCCGACAAGAACACCTTGCGCCTCGTCGATTCCTACGCCCGCTTCCTCTCGCACCGCGGCGACTCGGCTCAGGCGATCAAAATTTACGAGGCGTTCGACCAGATCCTGCCGAGCCATCCGATCGTCATCGCCGCGCTCGCCGACCTCAAGGCCGGCAAGCCGCTCGAAGCGCCGGTCAAGAACGCCGAACAGGGCGCGGCCGAAGTGCTCTATGGCCTCGGCGCCGCGGGCGGGCGCCAGGGCGACGAACTCGCCGCCATGATCTATCTGCGGCTATCGCTCTATCTTGACCCGGACAACAGCCTCGCCGTCATCACGCTGGCCGACATCTACGAGCGCATCAAGCAGCCGGAACAGGCGATCGACGTCTACGCGCTGGTGCCGGACAAGGATCCGCTGCGCACCACCGCGGACATCCAGACCGGCCTGATCCTTGAAACGCTCGGACGCTCGGATGAATCGGCGGCTTTCCTGAAACGCGTCGTCAGCGACCACCCGGACGATGGCGAGGCGCTCGCCGCGCTCGGCAATCTGCAGCGCTCCCACAAACAATATGCGGAGGCGATCGAGACCTACGCCAAGGCGCTCGCCAAGCAGTCCGAGAAGACCAATTGGGCGCTCTATTATTTCCGCGGCATTGCCTATGAGCGCAACAAGCAATGGCCGCTGGCCGAAGCCGACTTCAAGAAGGCGCTGGAGATTTATCCCGATCAGCCGCTCGTTCTGAATTATCTTGGCTACTCCTGGGTCGATCAGGGAACCAATCTTGATGAAGCCTTCGCCATGCTGCATAAGGCGGTCGAACTGCATCCGACGGATGGCTATATAGTCGACAGTCTCGGCTGGGCCGATTACAAGCTCGGCCGCTATGACGAGGCGGTGAAAGAGCTGGAGCGGGCGATCGACCTCAAATCATCCGATCCGGTGATCAACGATCACCTCGGCGACGCCTATTGGCGGGTCGGGCGCAAACTCGAAGCGCATTTCCAGTGGAACCACGCGCGCGATCTTGGCCCGGAGCCGGAGGATCTGACGAAAATTCTCGCCAAAATCGAGCATGGCCTCGGCGACGATCCGAACCCCGCCGCCGCCGAAGCGACGCCGGACGCGGCGCCGAAAGAGAAGACCGATCCGAAGCATGGCGGCTAGATCGCGATGATTTTGGATCGATCCGAAATCATGCCAAAATCATGAAAGTGATTGATTCCAGGCGTTTAGAGCGGGATGCGGGCGGAAAAGCGACTCCGCTTTTCCTCATCCCGCGCCAGGCGCGGCGCATCGGCCCCGCTTCCGTCCGATCGCGCCCTCTAAATCGGTTGACCGCCGACCGTCGCGCGCCGGCGGTTTCCTTGGGCGAATGCTTGCTCCGCGCGGGCGCTTTTGTAGCAGATCCACTTGCCTGAACTTCTAAGCGAACGCGCGCCCGCCAAGATTAATCTCACCTTGCATGTGCTCGGCCGTCGCGCCGACGGCTGGCACAGGCTGGAGAGTCTCGTGGCTTTCTCCCGCACGGGCGATCGCCTCGGCTTGCGCCCGGGCGAGGCGCTGTCGCTCTCGATCGAGGGACCGACCGCGCCCGCCGCGGGCGACGTGAAAGACAATCTCGTGCTGCGCGCGGCGCGAAATTTCGGCGCGGCTTTTCCGCAGGCCGCACTGGGCGCCTTCCATCTCGTCAAGCGCCTGCCGGTCGCGGCCGGAATCGGCGGTGGCTCGTCGGACGCCGCGGCGGCGCTGCGGCTGCTGGCGCGGGCGAACGGCGTGGCGCTTGACGATCAAAGGCTGTTCGAGGCCGCCCGCGAAACGGGGGCCGACGTTCCGGTCTGCCTCGACGCCCGCGCGCGCATGATGCGCGGCCTCGGCGAGGAGCTCGACGCTTTGCTGAAGCTGCCGCCGCTCGTCGCCCTCATCGTCAATCCGGGCGTTCCGCTCGAAACCAAGGCCGTTTTCGCGCGCATGGGACTGGCGCCGAGCGCGGAGACCGGTTTCGGCCCCCATCCCAAAGTCGCGCCGGGCATGGCGGGCGAAGAGCTGATCGCATCCTTAAGCAAAGGCCGCAACGATATGGAGGCGGCGGCCTGCCGCCTCGCGCCGATCATTGGCGACGTGCTGGCGGTTCTTTCCGCCGCGCCCGGCTGCCGGCTCGCGCGCATGTCCGGATCCGGCGCCACCTGCTTCGCGCTGTTCAGGGATTGCAAGGCGGCGGCGCGGGCGAGAAAAGCGATTTTGCGGGCGCACTCAGGCTGGTGGGTCAAAAGCTGCGTCTTGAATTGAGCAAAGGGCGATTGGCGTCTTGCGGTCTTTCCGAGGCCTTGCCGACCCGGCGCGTCCCCGGATCGCAGGACTTCGATGATTTCAGCGCAGACTCGAAATCACAAAGGTGATCGATTCCGGCCATTGAGAGCGGGATCCGGGCGGAAAAGCGGTTCCACTTTTCCTCGTCCCGCTCGAGAGAGCCATAAGGCGTTTCAACCTGATCGAAACAAAGGAGAGGGATTACTCCAGATAACTGAGATAGGCGGCGACGGCTGCGATCTGCGCCTTCGTCAGCTTGTGCGTAATCGGCTCCATAATCGCCGATGCGTCTGGATTTGCCGGATCCTGACCTCTCTCTTTGGTCCAATTCGTTAGCTTGTTGAGAATGTAGTCGTCGAGCTGACCGGCTAACCGTGGAAACGCCCCGTCGCCCTTTGCGTCCGGACCGTGACAGGAAGCGCATGCAGGAACTTCGGCGCTGGGAACGCCCTCATCGTAGATCGTTTTCCCCTCCGCCACGAGTTCCTTCGGAGCCCCGCCCAATGGCTTCGGATTCAGCTCCTTAAAATACGACGCCAGGCCCGCGATCATCGACGGGCTCAAGACATGGGCGACGTTGAACATGATTGGGTTCGTCCGCCTGCGCTCGGTAAAGGCGCGCAACTGGCTTTCAAGATACTCGGGTTGCTGCCCGGCGAGTCGCGGCATGGGATAAGCACCGCGAAAACCTTGCCCCACCACCCCATGACAGGTCCTGCAATAATCAAACTTGGCCTGAAGCTCCTGCTGCGAAACAGGGGGCGCGCCGCTTTCTTCCGCGCGACCCGCCACCGTGAAAAAGCCGGCGAGGATCGCCGCATGCAACAGGGACTGTAAGCGAATGATTTTCATGATCCGGTCTCCAGTTTCATCTCACGCTGCGACATGCCCGTTGTGCTGATCGCGACCGCGGGCGCCGGCTTCGCGCCCCGCCATCGACCGAAAGCCGGGCGCGGCCATCTCACGGGCAGCGGCCCCCGACCGGTGGACATCGGGCCTCGCGAACGACCACGCGCACGCTTCGCGCCGCCCGAAATTAGCGTTGACGGCTTTCGGTCAAGCCCCCCTCTTACGCACTAACGCCTCAAACATATTGTTCAATGCCGAGAATCAAACTCGTCCGCCGATACGTTTTCCTGAGCGGAAAATCGGTTTTCTCAGCGGACAGCTGAACGTGAGCTGTTTGCGTATAACGAAGGATCCTATAGAAGAACAGTGCAATTGTTAGCGGCCGCGATTTGCCGAGCGAACGGCCGCTTCAGTCCGGTGTCCGCCAAGGGCGGGGAAGGTCAATTGGCCAGGGACACGAAAGCAAGGGCGCGGGGGGGCCGGAACATGAAGGTCATTAGCTTACGACTGGCGTTGCAAACAGCAATACTCGCCATAGTTTTCGCCGCGGCGGGTCG
Source organism: Methylocella sp. (assembly GCA_052146775.1). Lineage (GTDB taxonomy): Bacteria > Pseudomonadota > Alphaproteobacteria > Rhizobiales > Beijerinckiaceae > Methylocapsa. The sequence continues at coordinate 10,387 of JBKQMI010000025.1, forward strand.
CGCGGAAGTCGGGCGCGCGGCCGATTTTTCGCGGCCAGGGCTACAGGCCAAATTGGAGTACTGCAAAACCTGCCATGGGCTATCGGCGGAGGGCTATCGCGGATTTTATCCGATGCCGCGGCTCGCAGGGCAGCAGCCCAAATACCTCGAGAATCAGCTGCACGCCTTTATCGAGCGCAGGCGAACGAACCCCGTCATGTTCAACGTCGCCCATGTCTTGACCCCGGAGATGGTTGTGGCCCTGGCCGAGCATCTTAGGGACCTAAATCCCGCGCCGATCGGCGGCGCTCCGAAGGAATCCCTGACTTTGGGAAAAACAATCTTCGAGCAGGGACTACCCGAATCCAATATTCCCGCGTGCGCCGCTTGCCACGGTCCGGAGGCGAAGGGCAACAACGAAATCCCCCGCCTCGCAGGTCAGCTTTTCCCCTACGTCGTAAAAGCGTTGACGAGTTGGACCAAAGAGCGCGGTCAGGGTTCGGCGACAGACACGTCCGCCATCATGGTGCCGACGACGCACAACTTGAACTCGTCGCAGATCGCCGCTGTCGCAGCCTACGTCAGCTATCTGAAGTGAATCCGATCGTTTTATAGAGCGCCGGTTTCGATCAATGCACAAAGCGCGAGAACTCGGATCATGAAACGCATCAAGATAAAAATAGCAGTTCTGGCGATCGTTTCATCTGTCGCCGGTCCACTGTCGGCGGATGAGTCTCTCCCCGTCAAGAATTGCACCTGGTGCCACGGAACGTCGGCGCAAGGATTTTCGACCGCGCCGCGATTGGCCGGACAGCGAGATCAATACATTGAAAATCAGCTGTTGAGCTTCCGCGAACAAATCCGGGATAATCCGCTTTCGCGGCAGTATATGTGGGCCGCCACGGCAAATCTCAGTCCCGAGACGGCGCATGATTTAGCGGCGTATTTTTCGACGCTGCCTCCCCTCCCCGCCAATGACGGACAGCCGGAGCTGGCGGCCGCCGGACGAACGATATATGAACAGGGAATCGTCGAATCCGATGTTGCGGCCTGCATCGTCTGTCATGGCCCGAACGCCCAGGGGATTCGAGAAATTCCCCGCCTGGGCGGATTGGCCTATCCCTACCTGAAACGCAGACTCGAGCAGTGGGGCCAAGGGTTTCACTCGGCCCCAGGGCCCATGCCCAAAATTGCAAGCACCTTATCCCCGGAGCAGATCGACGCCCTCGCCTCATATCTGAGCTTTGTCGCATATGATTCCATGGAGTGATTGTCCGGGATTTCTTTTGATCGGCCTCCGCTGCCGGCGACGCTGCTCTCCCTGCGCCGAACGCGGCTGCCTCGATGGGCGCTCACCATCGCGGCTGGCGGAGTCCAAACAGACCGCCGGCGGCGCCATAGCCATTGAAATGGCGCAAGCCGCAGGCTAGAGTTTCATCGTCGCGGGCGTAGTTCAATGGCAGAACGGAAGCTTCCCAAGCTTCATACGAGGGTTCGATTCCCTTCGCCCGCTCCAGCCCATCCAACCTCGCGTCGTTCAGCGCGCCGCCTCAGACGTCTTTGGCTCCGCGTTCGCCTTCGCCCCTGTTTTCGCCCTTGCCTTCGGCCCGGCGCCGCAAGCCATAATCCTTGAACTTCCCGACGATTTTCGCGACTTCCGCATCGCCCAGAATGTGCGGCGTCCCGATCTGCAGCGCCGCTGCGTATTGCCGCGCGAGCGTCTCCATCTCGACTGCGAGCCAGAGCGCCTCGGCAAGATCCGGCCCCGTCGCGATCATGCCATGATTGGCGAGGAGCGCGCAGTTGCGGCCCTCCATCGCCTCCAGAACGGCGGCGGAGAGTTCGGGCGTGCCATAGGTCTCGTAGCGCGCGCAGCGGATCGTCGGGCCGCCCGCCGCCGCGATCATGTAATGCGCCGCGGGGATCTCCTTGCCGCACATGGCGAAGGCCGTGCAATAGATCGGGTGCGCATGCACCACCGCGTTGACCTCGGCGCGATGGGCCAGAATATCGCGGTGGAAACGCCATTCCGACGACGGGACGAGATCGTGGCTATAGCGCCCGTCCATGTCCATGAAGACGATATCGGCGGCGCTCATTGCGTCGTAAGGCAGCCCCGAGGGCGTGATCAGAAGGCCGCCGGGCCAGCGGACGGAGATATTGCCCGCCGTGCCCTGATTGACGCCAAGGCGCGCCATGTCGCGGCAAGCTTCGATGATCGACGTGCGGACGGCGACTTCAAGGGTCTTCGCCAATTTTGCGCCTTTCAAAGCCAAGTTCTGCAAAGCCAAGTTCTGCAAATCCAAGTCCGGCGAGACTTTGCGTCCCGTTCAGGCGGGGTTCAACAGCGCAGAGGCCTCTTTCGCCAGCTGCTCGACGGCGGCGTAATCCCCCGCCTTGATCAGCGAAGGCGCGACCATCCATGAGCCGCCGACGCAGGCGACATTGCGCAATTCAAGATAGGCCTTGGCTTTCTCGGGCGTGACGCCCCCCGTCGGGCAAAAGACGAGATCGGGCAGCGGGCCGCCGAGCGATGAGAGATATTTGGCGCCGCCCGCCGGCTCGGCGGGAAAAAATTTCAGGCAGCGGAAGCCGCGCTCGTAAAGCGCCATGGCCTCCGACGCGGTGGCGACGCCGGGCAGGAACGGAACCGGCGAGCGGCGCGCCGACCGGAGCAGGCGCCGCGTCATGCCCGGGCTCACCAGAAAGGCAGCGCCCGCATCGATCGCGGCCTGCATCTGCTCCTCGTCGGTGATGGTCCCCGCGCCGATGATCGCCTCGGGAAAGGCCCGCGCCAGCATCTCGATCGACTTTAAGGCCGCGCTCGTGCGCAGCGTGATTTCGAGCACCGTCAGACCGCCGGAGATCAGCGCCTTCGTCTGCGCCAGCGCATCCGCCGCATCCGCCACCTGCATCACCGGGATCACCGGCGACTGTTTCATGATCGCGAGGGTCGCGTCGGTATGTTGATATTGCATGGTCGCGTCTTTCAGCTGCGGAAATTCAAAGAGGCGGGCGGCGCGTCAGCTGATGCTGCTCGCGCCGAGTTCGGGTCCGCTCGCGACGTTTCGGAAGGTCTGGAACAGTTCGCGGCCATAGCCAGTTTCGTAGGGTTCGAGGTCGCAGGTCGCGAGATCGCGCCGCGCAAACTCCTCCGGCGAGACCTCCGCCGTCAAGACCCCCGCCTCGGCGTCGAGGGTGACGATGTCGCCCGCGCGCAGCCGCGCGATGGGGCCGCCCGCCTGCGCTTCCGGCGTCACATGGATCGCCGCCGGAACCTTGCCCGAAGCGCCCGACATGCGCCCGTCCGTGACGAGCGCGACCTTGTGGCCATGCGCCATCGCGGACGCCAGAATGGGAGTCAGCTTGTGCAATTCCGGCATGCCGATCGCCTTGACGCCCTGGAACCGCACCACGGCGATGAAATCGCGGTTGAGTTCGCCGCGCTTGAAGGCGGCCTCGACCTCCTCCTGCGAATGAAAGATCAGCGCCGGCGCACGCACATGGCGGCGCTCGGGCGCGACCGCGCTGATCTTGATCACCGCACGGCCGAGATTGCCGTCGAGCATCTTGAGCCCGCCATCGGCCGAGAATGGATCGGTCACAGGGCGCAGCACGGAAGGATCGAGGCTTTGCGGGGGCGGCGCGCGGAACTTCAATTCGCCGTCTTCGAGATAGGGCTCCTTCGCATGGTCGGCGAGCGGGCCTCCCGTGACGGTGCGGGCGTCCGGATGGAGGAGCCCCGCCTCCAGCAACTGGCCGATCAGATAGCCTGTCCCGCCGGCGGCGGTGAAATGATTAACGTCCGCCGAACCATTGGGATAAATCCGCGTCAGCAGCGGCACGACCTTTGACAGGTCCGCGAAATCCTCGAGCGTCAGGATCATGCCGCCCGCGCGCGCCATGGCGACGAGATGGATGACGTGATTGGTCGAGCCGCCCGTCGCATGTAGGGCGACGACGCCATTGACGAACGCGCGCTCGTCGAGAATTTGCGAGGCCGGCGTGTAATCATTGCCGAGCGCCGTCATGGCCAGCGCGCGCTTCGCCGCGGCCGCCGTGAGTGCATCGCGCAGCGGCGTATTGGGATTGACGAAGGAGCTGCCCGGCAAATGCAGCCCCATCGCCTCCATCAGCATCTGGTTGGAGTTGGCCGTCCCATAGAAGGTGCAGGT
>JBKQMI010000026.1:0-3899 GCA_052146775.1 Methylocella sp.
TCGAGACCCGCGCGATGAAGGCGGTGATGCGCGCGGCGAGGCCCGTGCATGGCGACATGAGCGAGATCGATCCGGAGGCCGCGACCTTCGCGCTTCTGCCTTTGAACGTGCGCGAAAATCTGACCGCCCTGCTCAATCGCCTGGTGCGCGACGAAATCGCCCACGTCGACCGCAAGGGTTATTATCTCGTCGACAACATCACGATCTCGCAGATCGAACAGCGTCTCGCTGCCGCCATGAGAATGCGTTGGGCGCGCGGCCCGCGCTTCGGCGGGGCCGAAGCCGGCGCCGACGGGCCGAAGTCCTATTATGGCGACCCCTCGGGAGAACCCGCGCGCCGCCGCCGTCCAAGCGCGCTGGAGCGCTATCTGACGCATCTACCAGAGCCCGAAGAGGTCGCCGCCGCGCCGGGGGAGCGCGCGCGCTAGCCGCGGAAATCCAAGCGCGCGTCGAGCGGAAGCCGTGATTCCCGAATGGCCGGGCACCGATTTTTAGCGCGTTGGCGCCAAAAATGATTGATCCCGCTCGAGGAAAGTTGTGACTGGGCGCGAGAGACTCCAAGAATTTCTTCCAAGAGTTCCCCCCAAGAGCTCCCCCCAAGAGTTCCGCCAAGAAACCGACCATGCACAAGCGCCTGTCTTTGCTCCTTCGCTCGGCCATTTACGCTCTGCGCGGCGGGTTCCTCATCCGTCCCCTCGTCATCGCCCTGTTTCTCGGCTGCGTCGGCGCGATTCTGTCGTTCGCCGAGGAATATGCTCCGGCGCTCAATGCTTGGATTCCCGAGGTCCTATTTCCGGCGCATCAAGATCCCCAGGTCGCTCAAACGATCCTTTCCAGCATCGCCACCTCGATCATGACGGTCGTGTCGATCATTTTCGCAATTCTCCTGATGACCCTGACCCTGGCCTCCACGCAGTTTTCACCGCGCATTCTGGTCAGTTTCGTCAGGGACCGCAGCACTCAATGGACGCTTGGCATCTTCCTGGGCACGTTTTGCTTCTGCATCGCGGCCCTGCCGGCGGTGCGGTCTCAGCCCCATCCGTTCGTGCCGGTGGCGACCGTCCTGACGGCCATGTCGCTCGCGCTATTATGCGTGGGGTGGCTGATTTTCTTCATCAATCACATATCGCAGTCGATCAGCGTCAATCACATTGTCGATCGGATCGCGCGTGAAACGGAACTCGTCATCGACGATCTGATGCCAAACCCGCGCGGTCCGTCCGAACGGCCCGAGCACGCGACTCCCTTTCGCGAGGCCAGGGAGCGCTTAATTGTTAGCCCGAGGTCGGGATACATCCGTTTCATTGACGCCGCCTATCTCGTCGAGTGCGCCAAATCCTATGGCGTGCGAATAGTTCTGGCGAGACGGGTAGGCCATTTCGTTCCCGCCGGCGTTCCGATCATGCGGGTCGCGGAAGCTGGCCGGGTGACGCCGGAATGCGAGGTTCGTATTCTCTCCGCCTTCGATATCGGTCCCGCCCGCACATTGCAGCAGGATGTGGAGTTCGGGGTCATACAAATCGTCGACGTCGCGTTGCGGGCGATCTCGCCCGCCATCAACGACCCCAGCACCGCGATCAGTTGCATCGATCAACTCAGCCGCATCGTCATTCGCTTCGCGACGCGCACGCCGCCGCGCACCTACCTGCATGCTCCGCCGCATGTCTTGCGCGTTGTTTTACCCTGGATCGACTTCGAGGGTTTGCTGGATACGGCGTTCGAACAGATTCGTCATTATTCGAAGAATGACATCGCCGTCAGCCTCCGGTTGATACGAGCGTTCGAAGATATCGCCAGCGTCGAATTGCGGCCTAATGAGCTGCAATCCTTGGTTCGACGGGCGCGGAGAGTAGTTGATGGCTGCGAAGAGAACCGATCGGAATCCGACATGCTGAAATTACGTGAGCGATTGGCGAGGTTGGAAAGCCGAATGTCCGCGCTGGGCGTGAGGGAAGCATAGGAATTTGGGGGTGAACACCCGGCGCCGCCGTTTGCTTGCTCCTAGATGAGTCCTAATCCTCCGTCCCGCGATAGGACGGCAGAAAACGCAGGCACAGGCCGGCAATGCGCTGGCGCAAGCCCGATAGGATGACGATATCGCGCCAGCGCGGATAGTCTTGCGGCAATTGCCGCAGCGCGGCGCCGACCGCCGCGAGAAACTCCGTCTCGCTCTTGAAATCGCAACCGGCGCCGAAGGTGACGAGGCAGCCGTCCTCCGTTCGCGCGTGACGCGCCAGCACGTCGAGCAGGATCGCGGTTCCGCCCTCCGGCGCGACTTTCGGCGGCGAGGGAAGACGGCGCGTGAGCGGCGGGCAGGCCAACCGAGCCGCCGCGCTTTCCCCGGCGAGGTCCGGATGCGCCTCGAGTTCCGCGCCGGCGAGCAGCAGCAATGCGTCGGGATGGCGTCGCCAGAGGGCGAAATCGGCGAGCCAGACGGCGCTTTGCTGATAGAGCCGGCCCTGTCCGTTATCGCCGTCCTCGTGACGAAAACGCGCGCGGAGCAGCGCCAGCGGCGGTTCGCCCGCGCCCGGCCAATCCGGCGCGGCCCGCGCCAGCAGAAAGCCGCGCCGCCGCGCCGCCTCGTCGACGAGATCGCGGTTTAAGCGCCGCGTCCCGATCAGGCGCGGCGGCGAAAGGGCGCCGTCGAAGGCGGGATCGAGCCCAAGGCTGCGGCGCGTGACGCCATAGCCCTCGTTGGCGGGGATCGAGAGATCGGCGCCAGCCGCGAGCTTGCCGTAATGCAGGCGCTCCAGCACGATTTCCGCCAGCCCGCCCCGCATCGCCGCCCCTCCCGCCGCGCCGCTAACAGACTACGGCTCGCGCCCCGCCAAAATCTCCCGCACCCGGTCCACAAGCTCGCTTTCGGGGACCGAAATCTGCGCGGGGCGTTGCGCCTTCCATTCCTCATTGGTGGCGATCGAGGCCGCGGCGCGCGCGCCGGCGGCAAGATCCTTGATCTGCGCCTCGCCCTTGGCCTTTTCGTCCGATCCCTGGATGATAACCACGGGGCTGTTGCGCTTATCCGCGTATTTCATCTGCGCCTTCATGCCGGCGGCGCCGAGATAAATCTCGCTGGCGATCCCGCCCGCGCGCAGCGTCGCGACCATGCGCTGATAGTCGGCGAGGCGGTCGCGGTCGAGCACCAGCACCACCACCGGCCCGCGCCGCTCGGGCGCCGCGACAATCTCGCTGCCGACGAGCTTTAGCGCCGCGTAGAGCCGTGACACGCCGATCGAAAACCCCGTCGCCGGGGTGTTTTCCGCGCGGAACCGACCGATCAGCCCGTCGTAGCGCCCGCCGCCGCCAACCGAGCCAAAGCGCACGGGATTGCCCTTTTCGTCCTTTGTCTCGAAAGTCAACTCCGCCTCGAACACCGGCCCGGTATAATATTCGAGCCCGCGCACGACGGACGGGTCGATGCGGATGCGGTCGAAGCCGTAACCAGCGTCGCGCGCGAGATCCTCGATCTCCATCAGTTCCTCGGCGCCCTGCGCGCCGATGTCGCTCTTGCCGAGCAGGCCGAAGAGATCGAAGCTCGGCTTGCCGTCCACATATTGCCCGCCGGCGCTAAAGGACATGATCGTGTCGATCGCCTCCTGGTCGAGCCCGGCGCCTTTGGTGAAATCGCCGCTTTCGTCCTTGCGGCCGGCGCCGAGCAAGAGCTTCACGCCTTCGGGGCCCAGCCGGTCGAGCTTGTCGACGGCGCGCAGCACGGTGAGGCGGCGTCCGGCGTTTTCAACGCCGTCCAGCCCCACGGCCTTCATCACCCCGTCCAACACCTTGCGGCTATTGATTTTAATCACATAATCGCCGCGTTTGACGCCAAGCCGCTCCAGCGTGTCGGCGGCCATCATGCAGATTTCGGCGTCGGCGGCGGGCGAGGCGGACCCAATCGTATC
>JBKQMI010000027.1:0-14309 GCA_052146775.1 Methylocella sp.
AAAGCCCATATCGCGACCTTCATCGAAACCTACAACGAGACCGCAAGACCCTTCGAATGGACAGCGTCCGAGGTCCATCAGAAACGACTCAAGCCAAGCTTCGCGGTTCAGTGATTCTGGGTACTAGGCATTAGAGATTGTCCCTTCCTCCATGTGGTGCTTTGCCTGATCCCATCCCTCAAGCCACTCCTCACGTTCGTCGCTGTCTTCTGGATAAGGACATGCAGTTCGTTCCATGCCGCGACCGAAGGCGTCCATGCCTTCGTCAAACGGGTTACCGCCGGCAGAGACAGGCATTTATTTGCTCCCATTCTTTCCGCTATGGATATACGAAGCGAGGCGCCAGCGCGAGTGGGGCGTCAAGGGCGCCAAATTTCAAACCGACACTCCCGATCGCCGGGAGGCGATTGGCGTCTGAAAGACAAAACCGGCCTCACATCAAGGCTCACGATGACGGCGGAATGGCCACCGGGCACAGACGTGACGACGCAGTTCTTCGGCATTCCGGGTCCGGAGATCAACGATCGGATTCGACCCTTGCGAGCGCGGATCCTGATGGCGAAGCCATTCGGGCGGCTCGTTCGCTTCGAGAGAAAAGAAAGCTGTCGCCGTCCGCGCGTTTTCTTGATCGCCCCATTATCTGGCCATCGCGCTATCTTGCTTTTCGACATGATCGTAGCTCTCGCCCAAGATCATGATCTTCACATCGTGGAATGGGAAGACGCGTCGCAGGTGGCGCTGTCCGCGGGGCGTTTCGGCCTTCACGAGAATATTGGCTACCTCGTTGATTTTCTGCGCTTCCTCGGCGAAGATCTTCATCTGATCGGCGTCTGCCAATCGGCCCTGCCGGCGATCGCGGCGACGGCGATCGCCGCGATGGGCTATATGATCGCGCCGCGATCGCTGACGCTATTCGGCGGCAAAATCGATCCCCGCATCAGCCCGACGCGCGGCGATCTCATAACGAAGAATCAATCCATCGCTTGGCTCGAGCAGTGCTGCATAACTCGAGTCGCGCCGTCCGATGCGGGCAAGGGGCGACTTGTTTTTCCGGCGAGCATTCGGAAAGCGGAGTTGCTCGCCTATCTGATGCATCATCTCCTTACAGGCGGCGAGCTCTTCGGCAAGTTCACGAACGACGACGGCGAAGAGCCGGCCGGGCGCCCATTCCCAAACCTCTTTTTCTCCGTGTCGGACCTGCCCGCCGAATTTTTTCTGGAGACGATCGTGACCGTCTTTCAACGATTTGACTTTCCACGCGGTTGTCTGACCTGGCAGGGCGAGAGGATCGAGCCCGCCGCGATCACGCGCACAGCCTTATTTACCATCGAAGGCCAGCACGACGATATCTCGGGACCGGGCCAGACGCATGTCGCGCATGATCTCTGCGTCAATGTCCCTAAACTCAAGCGCGAAAACTATGTACAATCCGGGGTCGGCCATTTCGGTCTCTTCCATGGCGCAATCTGGCGCTCCACCATCCTCCCGCTCGTGCGCCGCTTCATCCGCGAACAGGATAGAGAGGCAACGCCAGGCGTCTCACCGCCGCCGGGGCAATCGAACCCCTCTTCCATCATAGCGTAATCTGCGGATCGACGGTTAGGGACTGCCACGGGTGCAGCGCTCTTTGCCCCCTGCCCGCGACGCGAATGACGGAAACTCAATCCCTGTCCGGCGTCAATTGCGCGCTTTGTCATAAGATAGCCGGCGCGCTTGTGCCGCGCGGTGGTCTTCGTCGAGAAATCAATGTCCGTGAAGGAAAGTTCTCCTTCCTGACCTTCATTGATGATCCGCGTGATCGTCATCGGCGTGGCGTCGCCCATCAGCTGAATGAAACGCAAACTCTGGCGCAGATGCTCGGCCGCCTCCGGTTGCAGCTGGTCCATGATCTCCCGCACGAGTTTCTGTAAGTCCCCGACCCGCTCCCGGACGCGCAAATCGCTGCGCACCCGTTCCGCGTAGACAATCTCGTCGCGGCGCATCCACACCTCGACGAGATTCTGGGGCAACGGCTTTTGATCAGCGAAGAGATCGACGATAAAAACGCGCTTGCCGATGGAGCCGCAGCGTTCGATCACCAGCTCCAGGGGAGAATTGCTGATAATGCCGCCGTCCCCGTAATGCCTTCCCTGGACAGCGGTCCAGGGGAATGCCGGCGGCAGGCTGCCGCTCGCCATGATATGGTCGACCGCGAGATTGTCGGCGTGGCTGTCGAATATCTCGAGTTGCGCCGTCTCGACGGTGACGGCGCCGACCAGGAGGCGAACGCGGCTTTCCTTGAGACGTCCGAAATCCACGTATTTTTCGAGGAGGCTCCTCGCTGGCGCTGTGTCGTAGAAACTGGTCCATGTCCAGGGAAACTGATCGAGGCTCGGCGCCGGGAGACGCCAAGGTGGCCGGAAAAAGCGCGGCGAACCAAACCAGATCCCGCCTATCAACCAATCGCCCCGACAGGCGGCGCATAGATGGTCTTTCTGGTCAGCGCGGTTGATGCGGCGATGGCGCGGCAGGCGGCGCTAATCGTGCCGCGCATGTTTTTGCGGTGGTTCGTGGTCCAACACGGCAAATCAAGCCTTAACGAATTGCGGCGCATATACGGCAGTGGAGCGACAACATGTCCATCGCCAATCATTTCGACCAGAGGCGTGATGCCGGTTTCGTCCGCAGCTATGATTTGCGGTCGGCGCGACGGCAGCTCCAGGTTTCTCTCATCCTCATTCTAGTAATGGCCGGCGCGGCGATCGCGCTTGGCCTGATGACGCGTCTCGGTCAGCCGGGTCCTCTTGGTCATCACGCAGTTTTGCGCGCGGGCGTTCAAGCCGACGCAGAAACGTGACTGGACAAACAGCACAATTGTCGTCAAATTGTCATACGAACTTCCCACAGGCCCCCCGGGAAGCTCGCACAAGGGCCGCGCTCGATTTTCCAAGAGCGCGGCCTACTTTTATGTCGGGGAGTCGGGCTCGCGGTTTGAACTGGGTCGACTGTGTTATGCACGGCCATATACAGTTCAGCGCCCGATCTTGTTTAAAAAATCCGCAGTTCTTCTTTTGCGCCCCTCAGCGGTCGAGCCCCAGCACATCGGCCATCGAATAAAGGCCAGGATCGCGGCCCTGCCCCCAAAGCGCCGCCCTGACGGCGCCGCGCGCGAAAATGCTGCGGTCCTCCGCCACATGCGCAAGTTCGAGCCTTTCGCCGGATCCTGCGAAAATGACCTTGTGATCGCCGACGACCGAGCCGCCGCGCAAGGAGGCGAAGCCGATCGCCCCTCGAGGCCGGGCGCCGGTGTGGCCGTCCCGCGATCGCACCGAATTGCCGGCAAGATCGATCGCCCGGCCCTTCGCCGCCGCCGCGCCGAGGAGCAGCGCGGTGCCGGACGGCGCATCGACTTTTGCACGATGGTGCATTTCGACGATTTCAACGTCGAAATCGGACCCGAGCGTCCGCGCGGCCCTTTCGACGAGCGCGGCCAGGAGATTGACCCCAAGGCTCATATTGCCGGACTGGACGATGACCGCATGGCGCGCGGCCGCCTCAAGCCGTGCGGCGTCGTCCGGCTGGAGGCCGGTCGTGCCGATGACGTGGACGATCCGCGCCTGCGCGGCCAGGGTCGCCAGCGCAATGGTCGATTGCGGCGTGGTGAAATCCAGAACGCCATCGGCGCCGGCGATTGCGCTCAGGGCGTCCGCGGTGACCGCCACCCCTGTCTTGCCGCAGCCGGCCAGAACGCCGGCGTCCTGCCCGATCGCATCGGAGCCCGGCCGCGCGATCGCGCCGGCGAGGGTCGCGCCTTGCGTCTCCTCAATGATCCGAATCAGGGCGCGGCCCATGCGTCCCGCCGCGCCGGCGACGACCAGCCGCATCTCGCCCATTGGCATTCTCCTTAGACGCCCCCCCGCGATCCCGCTCCAAACTCCTGGAATTGATCACGTTCAGGATTTCGGATTGATTCAATCCAAGATCATCGCGATCTATATGAGGTCGCCGGCCCAAGGAAAAGGCGCTCGTCGGGATTTTGCACGCGAAGCTGAAAGCTGTTTCGCCGCGCCGGGATAGCCTTCGCGTCCTCGCGTTGATCGAGGCTCGGCGCGCGCGTCATCGGCAAGAAAAGCGGCGGCGGCGCCGGCGGAACGCTTCCGCTCACGCCGGCTGAATCATTTTCAAGTTTAGATTGATTATAAAAACCAGAGGCCGAATGCGAGCGAAGTCTATTTTCGCGCCGAGCCGGCTTATAACCGTTCTAAAGTTATCGAGTCTAATTGAAGCGGGGCGTATTTTACGTTAAACATCATTGCAGTACAACATTTCACGCGGTTCGGCGGCCCAAATGCGTCACCTTCCATCTACATCGCACGACAGCGCAGTCGTCCTTGGTCGCGCCGTCTTGACGGCTTTACTCTTTTCGGCCGCGCCGCCTGCGCGCGCGGGGGACGTTTCGCCGTCGGAACCGGCTGTCGCCCAAACGGCGATCGATCCCTTTCACGAACTGGAGACCAAGTATATTTTCGGTTTCACGGAGGGAGCCGACATCGGCGCGGAGGGCGAAAAGGCGATCGAACTCGAAACGACGACGGCCTTCGGCATGCGCGGCGGGTCATATGGAGCGATCGAGCAGGAGGTGGAGTTTGAGGGCGTTCCGACCCAGTTCTTCGGATATGAGTTGAGCGCCCACGGCCTTTTGCAGCAAATCAACAATGTCGAAGGCCTGGATAATCTTAATCGCGCGAACTTCAGCGGCCTCTCCGCGGAATTGAGATTTCTCATTTTCGATCGCAGCCCTGACCAGCCGATCGGATTGACCGCCGTCGCCGCACCCGAATGGGCGCGGGTGGACGGCGTCAGCGGCGCGTTGACGAATGATTTCAGCACGACATTCAGGCTCGTCGCCGATACCGAACTCATTCAGAACCGGCTCTATGCGGCCGCCAATTTGATCTACACGCCAGACGTCGCCAGACAATTTGGCGCGCCCGGCTGGACGCAAAGCTCAAATCTCGGCGTAACGGCGGCGATGGCCTATCGAATTGCTCCAAAAGTGACGCTGGGCGCCGAGTTGCAATATTACCGGGCCTTCGACGGTCTCGGCATGCAATCCTTGCTTGGCCACGCGCTTTATGTCGGACCCACGATGCATATCCAGCTCTCAGGCCACATCATGGTGGCCGCGGCGTTTTCGGCGGAGGTCGCCGGACATGCCGTCGGGGACCCGCGCGCGCTGGACCTCACCAATTTCCAGCGATGCCTCGGCAATCTCAAAGTCGAGGTCGAGTTCTAATCACGCGAGTTCTAATCACGATTGCAAAAGCCGTGGACTTTCGCTTGAGTGCGCGCCTTCCGCGATCAACTCGACGGCGCGGTCCCTGCAACCATATATAATTGTGTCGTAGCGGCGCCCGCCGCAATTCCAGGAGTTGAGAGATGGCCCGGTCCTTGTCGAAAGAAATTGCATTCGCCGTCGGCGCTTTGATGATCGGCTTGCCGCCGCTTTTCGCGCCCGCGGTTCGGGCGGAAGACGCGGTGACGGTGCATCTGTCGCTGAAGGATCACCGCTTCGAGCCGGCGGAGCCGCATGCCCCGGCGGGCAAGCCGATCACAATCGAAATCAAAAACCTCGACGGGACGCCGGCCGAATTCGAGAGCAAGACCTTGCGCGTCGAGAAGGTCATCGCCGCGGGAGGCGTCGTCACCGTCCAAATTCGTCCGCTCGCGGCGGGGCGGTACAGATTCTTCGACGATTACCATGAAGATACGACCGAAGGCTCCTTGATCGTACAATAGCGAGAATAACCCATGCTAGGCGCGTTGATTATCGTTTTCCGCGAAGTGATAGAGGCCGGCATTATCGTCGGCATTCTGCTCGCGGTGACAAAGGGCGTTCCCGGCCGCGGCCAATGGATCGCGGCGGGCGTTGCTGCCGGCATTGCGGGAGCCGCGCTTTTGGCTGTCTTCGCAGATCAAATCTCGAATGCTCTCGCCGGAGTCGGCCAGGAATTGTTCAACGCAAGCGTTCTCGCCATCGCTGTCGTCATGCTCGCCTGGCACAACATCTGGATGGCGCGGCATGGCCGCGAACTCGCGGCGCAAATGCAGGAGGTCGGCGCCGCCGTGGCGAAAGGCTCGCGCACGCTCGCGGCGGTGGCGATCGTCGTCGCGGTCGCGGTGCTTCGGGAGGGTTCGGAGGTCGTGCTGTTTCTCTACGGTCTGGTGATCTCGGGCGGCGCTTCGGCTTCGGCCCTGCTCGTCGGGGGCCTTATCGGCATGTTGCTCGGCTGTGCCGTCTCCAGCATGACATTTCTCGGTCTGGTCAGAATTCCCGGCCGCTATTTGTTCGGCGTCACAACTGTCCTCATCACGTTTCTGGCGGCGGGGCTCGCCGCACAAAGCGTCGTCTTTCTTCAGCAGGCGGGCGTCGTGACCGCCTTGGAAGGCACGATCTGGGATACCTCCGCGATCCTGTCGGACAGCAGCTTGCTCGGGCGCGTTCTGCACACGCTCATTGGTTACACGGACCAGCCGTCCGGAATGCAGCTTCTCGTCTACGCCGTCACCCTGATCGTCATCTTCAGCCTGACGAAGGCGTTCAAGCCGCAACAGCCGGTGAAACGGCCGATGGCCGTCACACGATGAATCACGCGATGCCGATCTCCGCGAGGATCGCCTCCGCCGCCGCGCGCGGATCCCCCGCTTGCGTGATCGGGCGCCCGACGACGAGATGATCGGCGCCAGCCCCGATCGCCGCCGCCGGCGTCACGACCCTCTTCTGGTCCCCCACAGCGGCTCCCGCCGGCCTGATGCCCGGCGTCACGAGGATCATCTGGGGCCCAACGATGCGCCGCACCGCTGCGAGTTCCTCGGCGGAAAGGATCAATCCGTCGATTCCGGCCTCGCGCGCCTGGCCCGCGCGGCGCGCGACAAGCGCCTTGACGCCGAAGGCGAAGCCCGCCTCGATCAGGTCGCCGTCGTCGCAGGAGGTGAGGACCGTGACGCCGAGAATGCGCAAGCCGGAGCCGGAGGCGACCTGCTTCGCCGCGGCCATCGTCTGCGGATAGGCGTGAATGGTGAGAAGCCGCGCCCCCAACCGCGCGACATTGGCGCAGGCCTTTTCCACCGTGGTTGGAATATCGTGCAGCTTGAGGTCGAGAAAGACCTGCTTGCCGGCGTCGGTCAGCTCTCTCGCGAAAGGCAGGCCGCCGCCATAGGCGAGCTCCATGCCGATCTTGTAGAACGAGACGCTGTCGCCGAGCGCCTCGACCATCGCCTTCGCTTCGGCGACGGTCGGAAAATCCAGAGCGACGATGAGCTTTTCGCGCGAGGCGCCTTCGCGCAACGACGTTTTCGTCGTGACCGCCGACGCAAGCGTCATGGCCGCGGCGGCGCCTTCGGGGCGAAGCGCGCTTTGGCGCCGTCGATCTCGCGCTTGAGATCGATCTGGATTTTTTCCGTTCCACGGCGCAGCCTGTCAAAAAACGCCTGCGCCGGATTCGGCCGCCCGGCCTCCTGTGGCGGCGAATGGGCTGCCGCGGGCTGATAGACCCAGACGCTTGCGGGGGGAATATTGAGCCAGACCTGCGGCGAGCGCTCGGCGCGGAAGGTCGGCCCGAACGGCTTGAAGCGCGGCATCGGCGAGGCCGGGCCATAGGTGAACTGGATGAAGACGCCCTCCGGCCTCATGCACGCGAAGGCGTCGGCGAGAAGGTCTAGCCGCTGCGCCTCGGGTTTTACGAGCAGCGGCAGGCTTGAGACGACGGCGGCGGCCGGTTCCCTTGTGCGGGCCTCGACGAGCGAGCGGAAGGCATAGGCGTCGCCCTCAATGACATTGACGCCGGGGAAGCGCTCCTTGAGCAGCTTGCAGAAATTGGGGTCGAATTCGATCAGGAACAGCCGCTCTGCTGCGACGCCTCGTTCGAGAAGCGCCCGCGTCATGGAGCCTGTCCCCGGACCAAGCTCAATGACCGGCCCCGGCGCCTGGGGATCGACATAGCGCGCCATCATGCGGGCGAGCGCGCGCCCCGAAGGCGACACCGCGCCGACGCGCAAGGGATCCTCGAACCAGGATCGCAGGAAGCGCCCCTCGTCGGCGATTTTATCGTCGATCGGCGCGTGCGGTTTTGAGGGCGAGGGATCGCTGAGCATGAAGTCTCCTCGCATTCTAAGCTGATGAAGCGACGGCGCCTAAAGATGTCAGCGCGAAAATAGCGACAAAGGCGAAACCGTCAAGGCGACCGAAGCCGCGCCGCGCGCCCGCGCAGCTACGCGCCGCTGAGGTTCTCGAAGAAGTCCTTCATCCTGGCGAAAAAGCCGGACGCCTCGGGATGGGTCTTGTTGGACGATTCGGCTTCGAATTCGGCCAGAAGCTCGCGCTGCCGTTTGGTGAGATTCTGCGGCGTCTCGACATTGACCTGAATATAAAGATCGCCGACCTCGCGCGAGCGCAGAACCGGCATGCCCTTGTGTTTCAGCTTGAACTTCTTGCCGGACTGGGCGCCTTCGGGAATCTTGACCTTGGCGGGACCGCCGCCGAGGGTATGCACCTCGACCTCGCCGCCGAGGGCCGCCTGAACCATCGAAATCGGGACGCGGCAGAAGAGATCCGCGCCCTCGCGCTGGAAAAAGGGATGCGGCTTGGTCGATACGAAAATATAGAGGTCGCCCGCGGGGCCGCCCCTGGCGCCGGCTTCGCCCTCGCCGCCGAGCCGGATCCGCGTGCCGTCCTCGACGCCTGGCGGAATATTGACCGAAAGGCTCCGGTCGCGCGTCACATGCCCGGTGCCCCCGCAGGGCTGGCACGGATCGTCGATGATCTCGCCGCGCCCCTGGCAGTGCGGGCAGGTCCGCTCGATCGCGAAGAACCCTTGCTGCGCCCTGACGCGCCCCTGGCCGCCGCAGGTCGGGCAGTGCCTCGGCTTCGCGCCCGCGCGCGCGCCGGTCCCTGAGCACAGTTCGCAGGTGACGGAGGTTGGCAATGTGAGCGAGGCGACCTTGCCGAAAAACGCCTCCTCGAGCGTAATTTCCATATTATAGCGCAGGTCCGAGCCCCGCGCGGGACCGCCCCGGCCGCCGCCGCGCCGGTTCATGACGTCGCCGAAAAGATCGTCGAAAATATCCGACATCGACGTCGCGAAGCCATCGCCGGCGCCAAAGCCCGCCCCGTGCTCGAAGGCGGCGTGCCCGTAGCGGTCGTAGCTCGCGCGCTTTTGCGCATCGGAGAGCGTCTGATAGGCTTCGTTCAGTTCTTTGAATTTGACTTCGGCGTCGTGGCTCCCGGGGTTGCGGTCCGGATGGCAGTCCATCGCCGCCTTGCGGAAAGCGGATTTGAGTTCGGCTTCCGAGCAGCCGCGGGAAACGCCCATAATTTCGTAAAAGCAGCGCTTCGCCATTTGTCCTTGCATTCCAATCATCGCCGTGGGGGCCTCTCGTCCTGCGCCGCGCGTCGAGCGCATCCCGCTACGGAAGCGGAGGGCGCCTTCCGGCTATCGAGACTCGCCGCCAAGCGGCGACGGGAGATCCACGAAAAATTCGACGCTCAGCGTTAAGCAAATTACATGCTTGGGCGCAACCATCGATTCGCGGGCGCCGCGCGCTTCTCGCCAAAAGATAGAGCGCGGAGCCGCTTTTGGGAGGCCCCGCCCTATTCCCGCGCGCGTCAGGCCGACTTTTTCTCGTCAGGTCCGACTTCCTTGAAATCGGCGTCGATGACGTCGTCCTTCGGCCCGGCATGGCTTTCTTGCGACCCAGGCTCGGCGCCGCCGGCCTTGTACATGGCCTCGCCCAACTTCATCGAGGCCTGCGCCAG
This sequence comes from Methylocella sp., assembly GCA_052146775.1. Taxonomy (GTDB): domain Bacteria; phylum Pseudomonadota; class Alphaproteobacteria; order Rhizobiales; family Beijerinckiaceae; genus Methylocapsa. The sequence goes on from JBKQMI010000027.1 coordinate 9,794, forward strand.
ATCATTGGTCTTGGCCTTGATCGCCTCGACGTCCTCGCCCTGGACGGCGCCCTTCAAGGACGCCACGGCCGCCTCCACCGCGCTCTTGTCGGAATCGGCGATCTTGCCGGCGAATTCGGTCAGCGATTTCTCGGCGCTGTGGATCATCGCCTCGGCCTGATTGCGGACGTCGACGAGTTCGCGGCGCTTCTTGTCCTCGGCGGCGTGCAGCTCGGCGTCCTTCACCATCTTGTCGATGTCGGATTCGCTGAGGCCGCCAGAGGCCTGGATGCGGATCTGCTGTTCCTTGTTGGTCGCCTTGTCCTTCGCCGTCACATTGACGATGCCGTTGGCGTCGATGTCGAAGGTGACCTCGATCTGCGGAACGCCGCGCGGCGCGCCCGGAATGCCGACGAGGTCGAACTGTCCGAGAATCTTGTTGTCGGCCGCCATTTCGCGTTCGCCCTGGAAGACGCGGATGGTGACCGCCGTCTGATTATCCTCGGCGGTGGAGAAGACCTGGCTCTTCTTGGTCGGAATGGTTGTATTGCGGTCGATGAGGCGCGTGAACACGCCGCCCAGCGTTTCGATGCCGAGCGACAGCGGCGTCACGTCGAGCAGCAGCACGTCCTTGACGTCGCCCTGCAGCACGCCGGCCTGAACCGCGGCGCCGATGGCGACGACCTCATCCGGATTGACGCCCTTGTGCGGCTCCTTGCCGAAGAAGCTCTTCACCACTTCCTGCACCTTCGGCATGCGCGTCATGCCCCCGACGAGAACGACTTCGTTGATCTCGCCCGCGGTGAGCCCCGCGTCCTTCAGCGCCTTGCGGCAGGGCTCGACCGTCTTCTGAATCAGATCATCGACGAGAGCCTCGAATTTCGCGCGGGTCAACTTCAAGGTGAGGTGCTTCGGCCCGGTGGCGTCGGCGGTGATGTAGGGCAGGTTGATCTCGGTCTGCGTCGCCGAAGAGAGTTCGATCTTGGCCTTTTCGGCGGCTTCTTTCAGCCGCTGCAGGGCGAGCTTGTCCTTCTTCAGGTCGATACCATTCTCTTTCTTGAATTCATCGGCGAGATATTCGACGAGGCGGGTGTCGAAATCCTCGCCGCCGAGGAAGGTGTCGCCATTGGTCGACTTCACCTCGAACACGCCGTCGCCAATTTCGAGGATCGAGACGTCGAAGGTGCCGCCGCCGAGGTCGTAGACGGCGATGATGCCGGAGCCTCTCTTGTCAAGACCATAGGCGAGCGCCGCCGCGGTCGGCTCATTGATGATGCGCAAAACCTCAAGCCCGGCGATCTTGCCGGCGTCCTTCGTCGCCTGACGCTGCGCGTCGTTGAAATAGGCGGGGACCGTGATGACGGCCTGCGACACCGGCTGGCCGAGATAGGCCTCGGCGGTTTCCTTCATCTTCTGCAGGATGAAGGCGGAAATTTGCGAGGGGGAATATTGCTTGCCGTCGGCCTCGACCCAGGCGTCGCCGTTCGAGGCGCGAATGATCTTGTAGGGAACGAGTCCCATGTCCTTCTTGGTCATCGGATCGTCGAAGGTGCGCCCGATCAGCCGCTTGATGGCGAAAAACGTGCGCTCAGGGTTGGTGACGCCCTGACGTTTGGCGGGCTGGCCGACGAGACGTTCGCCATCGTCCGTAAAGGCGACGATCGAAGGCGTGGTGCGGGCGCCCTCGGCGTTCTCGATCACCTTGGGAGTCGTCCCCTCCATGACCGCCACGCAGGAATTGGTGGTGCCCAGATCGATTCCGATTACTTTACCCATGATTCTTCTTCCCTTTCGATACGCAAGACCACCGGACCCCGAAGCGATCCGGCTCTGGGCGGACGGATTTCCGCCCGGTCCCCGACTCTGTTCAAATTGGCATCCCAACGCGAGAGCGCAAGATGGCCCGAATATAAGAGGACCCCGCGCCGGCGCAAGGCGATCCGCCCGCTGCTCCGACGCACTTGCGCAATCTTCCCGCAAGCCTGCAAAGCCGCCTCGCAAAGACCCGCGCGGCAAGGCTTCCAAAAAGGGCTTGGCCGGCGGCGATTTCCTTTGCGCGCCCGACCGGTTAGGCTGCAGGGGATTGTCATGCCCAGAGGCCTCGTTTGAAATACGCTTTGCTGCCGGCGGCGCTCGCCCTCGCTCTGATCGCGCGCCCCGCCGCGGCGCAGATGATGCTGCCCGGCGCCCAGCAGGCCGCGCCCGAGGGCGCGACGACACCTGCGAAGCCGCCGCCCTCAATCGCCGCGAAGCCAAAGCCCGCAGCGCCGAGACCCCCGGGCGATGATTCGATCGTCGATCGCGATCTCTCCCGCAACGGCTCGGAAGGGTTGATCCGGTTCCGGCGCGCGCCCGGCGCGGGGATCGAAATCACGAGCCTCTCCCTCGCCGGCGAGGAGATCACGCATCCCGGCGAGGCCTGCCGCCTCGACATCGTCGCCGGGGGCCCAATCGAGGCGAAGGCCAATGGCAAACCCAAGGGCCTTGTGCGCTATGACGTCGGCATCGAGGCTTGCCCATTCTCGCTCGACGTGCTCGACGGGGCGGTTCTCGTCACCCGCGCGGAGAAGACCTGCGATTTCGCGGCCGCCGATTGCCGCGTCGACCCCACGGGGCTCTGGGGACCCGCCGCGTCGGCGATCGACGACAAGCAAGTCAAGCAGTTCGAGCGCGCCCGGGGCGGCGCCGAGGCGACGATGCGGGCGAATTTTCGCGCCCTGCTCGCGAGCGCTGGCAAGGACAAGGCCGCCGTCAAGGCGATCGCCGGCGAACAGGCGGGTTTCTCCTCCGAGCGCGAAGTCATCTGCCGCAATTATGCAAGCGAGGACGTGCATGGCTTTTGCGCGTTGCGGCTGACGCAAGCGCGCGCTTTCGCGCTTCAGGCCAAGCTGGAGGCGAGCGGAAAACGCGCGGAGCCGAAGAAAGCGAAGCCGCCCGAGACGAAGACGGAAGCAAAGCCGCAGTCGCGATAGCGATTATCGCATCGCGCGCTTCACCCCGAAGTTCGCGCGCGCCGCGCCGCCGGTCGAGGCTGCGCCCGTTTCGACGACGGTCTGGCTTACTCCTCGAATACGCCTTCAAGGGCGTAATGGCTGATCGTCTTGCGGTTGGCGATCAGTTCGTCGATCGTCGGCTCGCCCTTCATGGCGCGCGAGATGGCGAGCTTGGTCGCTTCATAATTGGTGCGATAGAGATCGCGCTTGTCGAGCGCCTTGTCCGTCGCGCAGCGCGGATCGAGCCAGACCATGATGATCATGCAAAGCTCATCCGCATGCTTCTTCGGGATGACGCCCTCCGCCAGGCAATCGACGATCGCGTCGCCGGTCGCGGCCTGGACGATCCCGCCGAGCAATTCGACATAATCATTGGAGCGCACCGTCATCTTGGTGGTCATCATGGTCGGCGGGCGCACCATTTGATTGAGATCGCGAATGACGAACATGCGCGGATGGCCGGCGACCTGACCCGCCATCGCCGCGAAGGCCTGTCCCACGGGACCCTTGACATGGCCGATCATCACTTCAGGCATGGCGTCGGTGAATTGCCCGTCCGCGGCCAGAACCGTCGCCTCGCCGGTGCGCAGCCAAATTTCGCTCATGTTTCATCCTGCCGTTTGAGAATGCGGTCCAATAGCATTGGCGGCGCAGGCGTCAATCCCGCTCATAAACTTGGCCCCGTCCGGCTTCGGAGCCGGCGCCGGACCTGGGTCGAGCGCGCGCTACCTCGCCGGGCCCAAGCGCTTGCGCCGAAGATCGCGCAGAATTTCGCGCGCGGCGTTGTGGCCGGGCGCGCCCGTGACGCCGCCGCCGGGGTGCGCGCCCGAGCCGCACAGAGAGAGCTCGCTCGGCAAATTTTGACAGGGAGGATAAGTGGAGTTTCCGCCTGAGAACGGCCAAAATGGCCGCGGCGCAGGAGAGATGATGAGCAAACGACCCTGCCGGCCACGCGCCGGCCTTCAAGGCGAAGGTGGCCGTGGCGGCCCTCAAGGGCGAGAAGACGCTGGTCGAGCTGGCGCGGCAGTTCGATGTTCGCTCCAACCCGATCACGCAATGGAAAGGCCAGCTTCTCGAAGCGGCGGCGGGCCTCTTCGGCGAGGAGAAAAGCGAGGCGAGCGCACCGCCGGTGGATTTGAGATCCCTTCACGCCAAGATCGGCGAGCTGACGGCGGAGAATGATTTTGGAAGGCGCGCTCGGCAAGGCCGGCATGCCGAGCGCAAAGCGATGATCGACCGTTCTCACGATCTGCCCAAGGCCAGGCAGGCGAAGGCGCTGAACATCAGCCAAGGCAGCGTCCATCATCCGCCTCGGCCGGCGTCCACGGCCGATCTCGCCATCATGCGCCGTGAAGATTTGGGGCTCTTCCCCAAGCGCGACAGAGATCAGATAGGCCAACGCCAGGAAAAAGAAAATATTGAAATTGGTCGGGTAATAATTCGCCCACAAAAACAAAAGTTGGATAAATCGCAAGCAGCAGCGCAGATAATGTCGCCGCTAAAATCGACAGCCCGAGTCGTTTGGCTAGAGCGCTGTCCGACCG